>CAMNVW010000032.1 GCA_946563605.1 uncultured Clostridia bacterium
CTTGATGCTACCAACAATAAAACGAAACTTCCTCCCATCTCTTTACAATTCCCAAAAATATTTCACAGATATTTTACATCAGCAATCAAAAATACCGATCCAACACAAAAAAGGCACCGATGTTCCACAAATTTTGCAAAACACCGATGCCTTTTATATTGTTAACAACTAATCTTCATCTAATTCGTTGACCTGATAGCACAACGTCATCAGGCTATCGCCCAGGTGGACATTTTCCACCGCAATCGGCGTGCTGCTGTCTTTGTGGCGCAGTCCCAGATCATAATGCGAGAAATTCCAGAAAGCGCGTACGCCGTAACTGATCAAACGATCTCCCAATTCCTCCACCACTTCTTTTGGCAGACACAAAATTGCCGCATCCGGTTTTTCACGCATACAAAAGCTTTCCAGCGCACTTTCCGGCATGATTTCAATGCTGTGGATTTTCTGACCGATCAGCTTCGGGTTCTGATCGAAAATACCGATCAGCTTAAAGCCCTTTGCCTCAAAGGAAAGGTGCTTTACCAAAGCCATACCCAGATTGCCCGCACCCAAAAGGATGATCTTTCTTCCCTTGTTCAGTCCCAGAATGTTGCCGATCTCCTCATACAGCGCGTCTACATTGTAGCCGTAACCCTGCTGTCCAAAGCCACCGAAGCAGTTGAGATCCTGACGGATCTGAGAAGCTGTCAAACTCATCAATTCCGCCAATTCTCTCGAAGAAATGCGGTGAATTCCTTTTTGAAGCAAATCATATAAAAATCTGTGGTATCTCGGCAGCCTGCGAATCACCGATACCGAAACCCCTTCATATCTTGCCATAAAACTCCCTACCCTTTCCTGTATCCTTTCAATAAAAACGGCATACCATGCAGATCCATTTTAAAAATGTCACAAACAATGCTGCTGTCATCCATAATAGGTTCTATACGGATTTATTGTATTCTATCCCCCTGCTTTTGTCAACGCTTTAAAGGAGAGCAATTTTTTCTTTCGGATAATTTGCCTTCCATTTTACAAAGCTTGTGTAACTTTCCTTTCCAGACATACTTTATTCACAAATATCGGTTATAATGAAAATGAAACAGAAGAATATCCCTCCTTTTTTCGTATAAAGTGCTGTGGATTTTCTTTGTTTTTGCGTCATAAACAATATCATCATCAACCTGATAGGATGGATTTACACATGAATAATAAGAAAACAGAACTGACTACTTCTCTCAAAAGCACTGCCGTTCTGGTTACCAACCAATTCCAGTGCGAACGTCTGATCCAGGCTGGCAGAACCGTTGCGGACATTTCCAAAACCGATTTGATCGTACTGAATGTACAAAGCAACGAATATCCGGCAAACCCTGAAGCGATCCAGTACTTATTTAATGTTTCTACTCAAAACGATGCTTTAATGAATGTTATGTACGCGGAAGACACCTTTAAAACGATCGTGCAGTACATCAAAGATAATAAGACCGCTTATGTTGTCACCGGTATGCCTCAGACCAAGAACTCTATCCTGCACCGCATCTGGAAAAAGTTTTCACACGTTACCTTTTTCACCGTTGATGAAAAAGGTAACCTCCACGAAGTAACCGACAAAACAGTCTACCAAAAACCTGCTTCCTGCTAAAACGGTGGAAAGGAGCACTTACCTTGAACAATGAAATTTCCTCCAACTGCTGTGAAGAGCCTATTTTCTGGCAGAATTTTTCGCTCGCATCCTCTCTTGAGGGAGAAACCATCTCCTGTCTTTTGGCGGAACCCTATGTGAAACCGCGCGGCATTGTGCAGATTTCTCATGGGATGAGCGAGTATATCGACCGCTACCGTCCTTTTTTCCGCTTTCTTGCTCAGGAAGGCTTTGTTGTCTGCGGCAACGATCATTTGGGACACGGCAAAAGCTGCTCTGATCCCCAACGACTTGGATTTTTTGCACCGGAAAAAGGCTACCAATATTTAATAGAAGACCTTCGCCTTGTTTCGCTTGAGCTTAAAAGGCGTTACCCTAATCTGCCGCTGTTTCTGTTTGGACACAGCATGGGTTCCATGATTGCAAGGCTGTATCTTTCCAAATATTCATCCTTGCTGACCGGCGTTGTCATCTGCGGCACCGCCGGTGCAAACCCTGCCTCCCAAACCGGAATGATGCTTTGCAAACGGCTGATTACCTCTAAAGGTCCGATGGCACATTCCGACTCCCTGCACAAGATGATTTTCGGCTCATACAATGCGCGGTTTCATACCAAAACCGAAAACGCATGGCTCAGCCGCGATGAACAGACCGTCGCAGATTACAACAGCGACCCACTGTGCGGATTCCCGTTTACGGTTTCGGCGTATCTGGATCTGATGAGCCTGCAATATTACAGCAATACCAAGGTCTGGTATCAAACGCTTGATCCCAATTTGCCGATGCTGATGATTTCCGGCACAATGGATCCTGTCGGCAACTACGGCAAGGGCATTACCGCCATCGAACGGCGGCTGCGTCGGGTCGGCGTCCGCGATTTAACAGTATGGCTTTACCCCAAAGCAAGGCATGAGCTTCTGAACGAAATCAACCGCGACGAAATCATGCGGGATGTTCTCTCATGGTTTGCGCTGCATATTTAAGTCACGCTTTTGCTTTAGTACAAAACAAAAGTTTTGTCAACTTTTTCAAAAGTTGCGGATTCCAAAAGGCAGCGCCTTTGGTAGAGCTTGGGACAACGTCCCAACGATAAAAAAATAAAAAATCAAAAACGATAGGGACACTAGAAGTTCATTATTCCCAATGAACTTCTAGTGTCTTGTGCGACAGCACACCGCGTAAGCGGCTGAATTTCAAGTCACGCTTATAGTTTTATGTTGCAACTGGATTTGCGTTGCATGACCTTGAGCATGGAACAAAGCTCCATTCTCCCAAGCTTTTGTGCTAAAATGGGATTTCCGCAAGAAATGTACTTTTTACGTCTACAAAACAACCTCCACCTGTATCTCAGATGGAGGTTGTTTTGTTCTGGAAATGTTTGACATTATATCACAAATCCACCGTTGGCGCTCAGCACCTGTCCGGTGACAAAAGAAGCGTCCTCGCCTGCCAAAAAAGCTGCACAAGCTGCCACTTGCTCTGCTGTACCAATTTGACACAGCGGCGTTTCCTCGCGCAGCTCCTCCATCACTTCCGGCGTTAAATTGCCGTTCATTTCTGTGTCGATCACGCCCGGGGCAATGCAGTTGACACGGATACCGGAGGGTCCCACCTCTTTTGCAAGAGCTTTGGTCAACCCGATAATCGCCGCTTTTGATGTGGAATACGGTACTTCGCAGGAGGCACCGGTAATTCCCCACATGGAGGAGGTTGTAATAATGCAGCCGCTTTGACGGCGGATCATATCCGGCAAAACGGCGCGGCAGCAATAGAACACGCTGTCCAGATTCACCGCCATCATTTCGCGCCAGCTTTCCGGCGTAAAGTCGGTGAGCAGCCCCTGCTTTGCAATTCCTGCGTTGCAGACCAGCACGTCAATGTGATGAAATTGCCGGAGCACTTCTTTCACCATCTGCTCTACCTGCATCGGGTCGGACACATCTGCCTGCATGGGAATCACGCTGTATCCCTGCTGTGCCATCCTCTGTGCAAGCTCCATGACCTGCTCTTTCGCGTGATGATAATTGGCAATCACCTGATACCCTTCCTGTGCAAATCGTTTCGCTTCCGCGTGCCCGATCCCGCGCGACGCGCCCGTAATCAGCGCTACCTTCGCCATTTTTCGCCCCTCCCAAGTTTTTTATAAAACAAAAAAGCCACCGGATATTTCCGGCAGCCTTTTCTTTGGTGACCTATCGGAGATTCGAACTCCGGACACCCTGATTAAAAGTCAGGTGCTCTACCGACTGAGCTAATAAGTCATACATTTTCATTTGTGAGGTCTGTCCTCACAACGTTGATTATTATATCATGCGTGTTTTGGTTTGTCAACACTTTTTTCATCTTTTTTTATTTATTTTTTCACTTTTTCGCCCGTTTATTCTTCTAATGTAATCTCAAAAATGGTTTCGGATGACTTTTCCTAGCAAATCATGTATAATAAGACTTATCAACACCATTTTTCTCAGAAATTTTTGAGGATATTTTATTTTTTTAAAGGAGCTGATTGAAATGGCGCTTCATTTAGACGACAATATCCAGTTTTTGAGCGGCGTCGGACCAAAAAAAGCCGCGCTGTATCAAAAGCTCAACATTGAAACGGTGCGCGACCTTTTGTATTATTTTCCACGTTCTTACATCGACCTTACCTCTCCATGCCTGATTGCCGACGCGCCTGCATGGGAAGTATGTGCCATTCGCGCGCGCATCGTCGCAAAATCTGCTCCGCAGTATGTCCGTAAAGGGCTCACCATCTCTAAGGTGAAGGTTGCCGATGACAGCGGCAGTATGATGATCACCTTTTTTAACGCCAAATTTATGGTCGACGCCCTGAAATACGACGAAGAATATCTGTTCTACGGCAAACTGGGTGGCTCGCCTGCAAAAAAAGAAATGTCCGCGCCAAGCGTTTATCCCGCATCTCTGCCGTCCGCATTCATTCCGGTTTATCCGCTGACGCAGGGACTTTCTTCCAAGATGATTGCCTCCAACATCCAGCAGGCGCTCCAGCTTTTGGACGAGGACTTGGACGACCCGCTGCCGCAGTCCTTGCGGCAGAAATACCAGCTTTGCCATCTGCACTTTGCCTTAAAGAATATCCATCTGCCCGACGACCGCGAAAGCGCGGAAATCGCGCGCAGAAGGCTTGTCTTTGAAGAGCTGCTGATGCTTTCGCTGTCGCTTCGTTCGGTGCGAAACGATACCTTCGCGCAGACTTCGTATCTTTGCCAAAAAACCGACCTCACGCCGTTTTTGCAGCAGCTCCCGTTCGAGCTGACCGGCGCACAAAAACGCGCAATCGAGCAGGTCTGTGCCGATTTGCAGAAAAGCACCCCGATGAACCGTTTGGTTCAGGGCGACGTCGGCTCCGGAAAAACGATGGTTGCGGCGGCGGCAAGCTATGTCGCATTTCAAAACGGATATATGTCTGCTTTGATGGCGCCGACGGAAATTTTGGCGCAGCAGCATTACCAGGGGCTTTCCAAACTGCTGGCGCCGCTTGGGATGCGCCTCGCCCTGCTGTGCGGCTCGATGACCGCCAAAGAAAAACGCGATGTCAAGGAGCGCATCTCCCTTGGGATGGTCGATTTAGTGATTGGCACGCACGCGCTTATCTCCGAGGATGTTGACCTGCCAAACCTCGCGCTGGTCGTCACCGATGAACAGCACCGCTTCGGCGTTGCACAGCGCTCCAAACTCAGCGAAAAATCCGATCATCCGCACACCCTTGTCATGTCCGCTACCCCGATTCCCCGCACCTTGGCGCTGATGATTTATGGGGATTTGGACGTTTCTTCCATCGACGAACTGCCTCCAAACCGCCGTCCGGTCAAAACCTATGTCATCGACTCCAAAATCAAACAGCGCGCCTATAGCTTTCTGCGCGACCATCTCGACCGCAAACTGCAAGGTTATATTGTCTGCCCTTTGGTAGAGGCAATGGAAAATTCCCCTGCTAATCTGCAAAACGCGCAGGAATACGCCGACACGCTCGCCCGCGGACCTTTTGCAGAGTATCAGCTCGGCGTCCTGCACGGTAAAATGCGCCCGAAGGACAAAGAACGCATCATGGATGCTTTCGTCAGGGGAGAAATTCAGCTGCTTGTTTCCACCACCGTGATAGAAGTCGGTGTGGATGTCCCCAACGCCGTCATCATGATGGTCGAAAACGCCGAACGCTTCGGTTTGAGCCAGCTGCATCAGCTGCGCGGACGTGTTGGACGCGGAGCCGAGCAATCCTATTGTATCCTTGTCTCGGACAACAAAAATCCCGACACGAAAGAACGCTTGGACGTGCTTCACCGCACCAACGACGGCTTCAAGGTCGCGGAATACGACTTAAAGGTGCGTGGACCAGGCGATTTTCTGGGCAAACGGCAGCATGGTCTGCCGCAGCTAAAAATTGCGGATCTAAGCTCCAATATGGACATTTTAATGCAGGCACAGCAGGCAGCCGCAGAGCTTCATGAATCGACCTCTCTCACCGAGCATGAACGAACATTGCTACAGCAGGCTATTTCCAGAATCCTTCGTTCTGTCGGCGACCAACTCAACTAAATTGATACCAATACAACTTCAGTCTATATGCAAAAAAATCCGTATCAGTTCCCTGATACGGATTTTTCAGTTTCCGTTTTATTTTTGCAGATTTTCCAACAGCTCATGTTTGATATTCCACAGCTTTTCGGACAGGTCAACATAATAGTTGTGCGGATTTTCAAAGCGCTTTACTTCATCCCAAAGGGTGTCCACCTGCTCTTTGCAGTGTGTGCGAATCTCCTCGATGCTCGGCAGGTCATAAACCAGTTCGCCTTTTTTGAAAATCGGTTTGAGCATCTCTTTTGCATACACGTTTTCCAGTGTACACTTTTTCCATGTCGCCATCGGGTCAAAGATGGTGATGGTGATCGGATGCTCGGTATCCAGTTCTTCATCATGGACGCAGACATAGTCTGCTACTGCTTTGCCGTTCTGGTCAAAGAAACGGTACAGCTTTTTAAAGTGCGGATTGGTGATTTTTTCAAGACTTTCGCTGACTTTGATCTTCGGGATAAATTCCCCGTCCTTCTCTACGGCTACCAGCTTGTATACGCCGCCGAATACTGGGTCGGATTTGCTGGTGATCAGGCGTTCACCGATACCGAAGCTGTCGATTTTTGCGCCCTGAAGATGCAGATCGCGGATAATGTATTCATCCAAAGAGTTCGACGCAACGATTTTTACATCCTCATAGCCTGCTTCATCCAGCATTTTTCTTGCTTTTTTCGACAGATATGCAATGTCGCCGCTGTCAATGCGGACACCTTTTGGACGATAGCCCTTCGGCACAACCACCTCGTCAAACACCTTGATGGCGTTTGGAATACCGGACTTGAGCACATTGTAGGTATCCACCAGCAGTGTGCAGTCGTCTGGATAAATCTCCGCATAGGAGCGGAACGCATCGTATTCGGTGTCAAACATCTGTACCCAGCTGTGCGCCATCGTACCGACTGCCGGAACGCCGTAGTCGCGGTCGGTGATTGCGCAGGCTGTTGCACCGCATCCGCCGATATAGGTCGCTCTCGCACCCAAAATCGCCGCGTCATAACCCTGTGCGCGTCTGGAACCAAATTCCATGATCACTCTGTTGCCTGCGGCGCGGACCATTCTGTTTGCTTTTGTGGCAACCAGAGACTGATGGTTGATGGTCAGCAGTACCATTGTTTCAAGCAGCTGTACCTGAATCACAGGGCCTTTGATGGTAACGATCGGTTCGTTTGGGAACATCGGCGTACCTTCCTCCATCGCCCAAACATCGCATTCAAAATGGAAGTTTGCAAGATAGTCCAAAAACTGCTCGTTGAAAACTTTTTTGCTCTTAAAGTATGCGATGTCCTGCTCGGTGAATCGCAGATTTTTCAGATAGTGTACCAGCTGTTCCAAGCCTGTAAAAATCGCAAAACCGCCGCCGTCCGGAATATTGCGGAAAAACATATCGAATACCGCGATTTTGTCCTTCATGCCATTGAGGAAATATCCGTTTGACATGGTAAATTCATAATAGTCTGTCAGCATTGTCAGGTTGCGTTCTTCTGTCCAATTGACCTGCATGATGATCATTCCTTTCTTTTATGCTCAATCCAGTTCTTTATCCATTGTGTTTGGAGAGCCGTTGTCAAAGCACTTCAGATTTTTTTCTTCATATACAACGCCGTGTCTGGAACAGTTATAGATGCTTTCGATCATATCCACTGCCTTGAACGCTGCCATATAAAAGATTTGCAAAAAGCTTCTTGTATCCGGCTTGTTCGGCGTTTGAATGTGAAACCACGCTTCACCCGACAGATTGAGGATATCCTCTTTGACCTGTTTGCGGCGGATATGCGGTGAAAACAGATTCGGTTTGTTCACCAGCGATTCCATGGCTCCCATCGTCCGCAGGAGATACCCTTTGCGGTCGAGCAGAAAGCGCATGACAAAGCTTGTATCCGCAAAACATTTTTTGATTTCGGAGTCCTTCACGCGAATACCGTAGACCTCCCACAAAATCGTTACATACAGCTGCGAGATGACCTCATGTTCCCAATCGCTGCCGTACAGGCGGTTTGCCGGTCGGTACTGGCGGATGCTCCTGCCCTTTTTCAACTCGTAAAAGGCAGTGTCAATGTCGCTTTCGATGCGGTTATGGACGCCCCTTGCGTCGTCCTCATTTAAGACGCGCTCTTTTTGCATCTGTTTAAAATAAACATAGGGGTGCGCCTCACGGTCAAGGCAGTAATGCCCCACAAATCCAATGATGTAGGCAGCAAGCGTTTCGTATTCCGGTGTACCGCGGTGCAGATTGAGATAGACGCTCAGCGCAGTAAACAGTTCAACTGTCTTTTCCCTGTGCATAATGTTCCCACACTTTGGCAGGACACTGCGTCCCAGTATCACATCTCTGAAGAACAGCAGGTCAGGACCCTGCAATCCCCAAAAATACGGCGCAGGATTCATCTCCAGCAGTTCCTGAATCGGCTTTTCCAGTGCGGAAAACACCTGTGTGCCAAACAGTTCATGTGTCACAAAAGCTGGCATAATTTCCTCCTTCTATCTTACCGGAAACATTTCCAATGCTATCTTGCCCAGCAAAATCACCATTACTACAACCATAATCGGACGAACGATCTTTACACCGTTTTTCAGCGCAAGACCGGAACCGACCCAGTTGCCCAAAATCGCAAAAATGGTGCAGCGGATGCCCACCTCAAACATGACATTTCCACTCAACGCATAGGTGACCAGTGCCGCCACGTTGGAGGAAAGGTTGACGATTTTTGTCGTTCCGCAGGAGCGGATGATGCTCATTCCCAAAACCGCATTAAACAGCAGCGTCAGGAAGGTTCCTGTTCCAGGTCCAAAGAAACCGTCGTACATTCCCGTTCCAAAACCGATCGCCACCGCAAGTGTGAGCATCTTGGACAGCGGCAGCTGCTGTTCCTTTGCCTGACCAAAATCCTTTTTGCGCAGGATCATGACGGCAATCACAGGGACTGCAATCAGCAGGACATAGCTCAAATATTTTTCGTCGATCGCCATTGCCAGCTTTGCTCCCAGCGGAGAACCGACCAGTGCCGCCGCCGATGCAGTCAAAGCAACCTTAAAATCGACCTGTCTTTCTTTGATATAACGCACCGACGCTGTCAGAGTGCCAATACTCGACGCAAACTTGTTTGTACCCAGCGCCATATGCGGCGGCATTCCGGCGGCATAATATGCTGGCAGCGTAATCAAACCGCCGCCGCCCGCAATAGAATCCACCACACCGCCAATGAAAATACAAGCGAACAAAAACCACATTGATCCTTCCAACATAATCCTTTACCTCACTCACTTTTAGATTCAATCACTTTGCTGACTGCTGCAAAACCTATCTGTAATTAGAAGTACCCCGTTCCTTTAAATAGGTGGACTGTAAATCTGCAAGATGCAGTTTGACAGCCAGCGGATATTTTTCATACGCCTGACTGATGGAATAGCTTCCGCCTCTCGCCGCTTCATCAAAGCCTCCCATGTGCCAGCGTATCGCCACCGCTTCTGAAGGCTTCAGCCTCAGAAAGCGCTCAATCAAAAAGACCGATTTTTCGCCGTGTCCGTACGGAAACTGATCTTCAATCGAGTAATAGTTCTGCGCCTCCCAGCGTCCTGTCTCCTGATTTTTCACGTTGCGGGAGCTGACCTTGTAAAACTGCGCTTTGCACACATCGTGCAGCAGTCCGCAGATTGCAAAGCTCTCCATGCTGTCACCGTCCTCAAAATACTGCTCCACCATCGTTTGAAAGACGCTGACGCTGTGCATCACAAGCCCCTGCTCACAGGCACAGTGATAGCGTGTGCTTGCCGGCGCTGTGAAAAAATCGGTTCGTTTGAGCCAGCTTAACAGCTCCTTTGAACCTTCTCGGGTGATATTGCTGCAAAACAGCTCCTCAAAAAGCTGCTGATAATCCATCTGCTCCATCCTGATTCCTCCGGTTTCCAAGATTTTTGCAGTTCGCTTTTCTACGAACACAAATGGGCTCACAAACTGCACCTGCTTCTTTTTAAAACTCATTATAGCACAAATCCCAAGATACGCAAAAAGAATTTTTAAAATTTGCAGCTTTTTATGCAGATTTTTTATGTCAGCAAAACTTCTTGCAAATTCCCCGATGTTATAAATGCTTTCCGACAAAATAAAACCCACAATCATCGAAAGAAGCGTTCAAACTGAAAAGCATTGAGGCAATACTTTTTGCCACAATACTTTTTGCCTCAATACTTTTTGTAGCAAAAATATTGCGGCAAAAAATCCGTATGGAGTTTCCATACGGATTTTTGCTGCTGTAAAAATTATCTTGTATAAAACTTGCCTTGAAAGCTGTTTCTGCGGACGAGTTCCTTATCAATTTCGTTCATCACGCACAGTTTTTTCAGACTCCACTCCGGTCCGATCAGCGATTCGCGTTCCCCGTCTCCGGTCACGCGCTGAATCACCAGTTCCGGCGGAAATAATTCCAACTGGTCACAGACGATATTGACATACTCTTCCCTGGAAAGGAGCTCAAACTCTCCGTCCGCAAGCTGCTTTGCCATCACTGTCCCCTTTAAAACGTGCAGGAGATGAATCTTCACACTGTGCAGTTTCAGGCGGCTCAACTTTCTTGCCGTTTCCAGCATCATTTCTCTGTTTTCACCCGGCAAACCGTCGATGATATGCACACAGATATTCACGCCGCGGTCAACAAGCTTTTGATAGCCCTCCAAAAAATCAGCATAACTGTGGCATCGGTTGATCCGCTCGCCGGTAACATCATGCACCGACTGCAGACCAAGCTCCACCTCCAGATAGGTGCGGCTTGCAAGCTCTCCCAGATAATCGGCAATCTCGTCGCTGATACAGTCCGCTCTGGTTGCAATGGCAAGTCCCACCACATCAGGGAAGGTCAGCGCCTCCTCAAACTTTTCTTTGAG
>CAMNVW010000033.1 GCA_946563605.1 uncultured Clostridia bacterium
ACAGCAAATGCTATGAGGAACGCATATCTCAGGCTCTTGTAACTCTGGTAACCGGCACGGTACATCTCAAAGGTTTCCGCTTCGTCGCTTTCCTTTTCCCATTCCTTCATGAAGCGCATCGACATCGGGTCGGTGTTTTTAAATTTAGGGTTGATCTTCTTGATGAGATTGACCTGACTTACCTCCACCCAGGTGTTGATGGAAAGGAAAACAAGGGCTGCCGCTGCACTAATGAGAAGGTTTTTGGGAATTAGGTAGGCAAACGATGCACCAAGGAAAAAGAAATTTAAGATGGTGCACAGCACACTGCACATCATGCCGGGATTGGACTGATTTTCGATTTTGTCGTAGATTTCATCCTCGTTTTCCGGGGTTATGCTGTTCAGCATCTTTTTGAGTTTATGAATGGAATAAAGCGACATCAGCGACAAAACCAGACAAATACTGATGTGAAACACCGGTGTTATTGTCCCGAACCATTCGCTGAAACTTTTGATTGCACCGACAAAACCATCCTGAAAGTTCATAAAAATACTGGATGCCAGCGCGCCACACGAACCGGAAATAACTAAAATCAGGATATACTTGATAACAGGATATTTTTTCATAAAGAACCCTCCTTTAAAATGAATCTGTCTATTTTTCTTCTAAGTAAGAGAATAATTCTTCCACTGTTGCTTCCAGCACCTTCGCAATCTTGAGTGCCAGTGTGACTGATGGGTTATAGTCCCCACGTTCAATCAGGCTGATGGTTTGTCTGGAAACACCGACCAAATTTCCCAAATCGGTCTGGCTCAGGTGGAATCTTGCCCGATATTCCTTAAGATGATTGATTAATGGCATATGGTTTCCTCCCTTCCTTTTGACAAGGATACATTTCAAAATGACATATATCCTTGTCATTCATCTTGATTTGAGTATAGCATTGACAAAGATACTTGTCAATAGCAAAGAGAAAAAATGGGAGATATTTTAAAAAATATCTCCCATTCTGTTTTTCACAGTTTCCATGTTAAGTTGTGGAGAATAGACCAAGCAGAACAAAAACAAAAGTTTTTGATCGAGCTTTTTTCAAAAAGCTCGTGGGATTCAAAAGGGCAAAGCCCTTTGGTAGAGTTTGGGACAACGTCCCAACAATAAAACAAAAGATATAAAAAGGTGAGGGGCACTTACTCTGACAGATGCTGCGGTACGGCAGTACCCCAGCGTGAGCTGGCTCCCTTTTCGCGGTAAAATAATTTCCCCCAAAATAAAAAGCGATGGAGAATAAAAACAATTCTTTCCTATCGCTTTTTATTTTTTATATTATTTCATTTTTCCGATTTTGCTATCGCAAAACGCACTCCCGTGCGGCAGTATCAAAATTGCTTTGTGCCCCTATTGCTTTTTTAATTTTATATTTATATTTTTTTATGGTTTTCGCTCGTTGCGACGAGCGCCAAAGGGCTTTGCCCTTTTGAATCCCACCACCTTTTGAAAAAGGTGGACGAAAACTTCTGCTTTAGTAAGTTATTGGCGGCAAAAAGCCTTCGAAAATGATGGCATCATATTTTTGAATAGCGTCCGCATAGTCCTGCTCGCGAATCGTCCAGCCGACAGTCATCGCGCCGCACGCCTTGCAAAAACGGAAAGCACGGCTGTCCGCGGCATAGCGGTGGTCATAGGCGATGAAGTGCGGCTTGGACAGAAAGTTGAACATCATGTTGCTCAACGCGGCGGCAGGAATCCCAGCGGCAGACTTTTCGTGGAATCGTGTGGAGAGCTGTCCGCGCATCACCTGCGGCGCATTTTTGACAAACCAGTTGACAATCATCGGATTCATGGATTCGATGCAGTAATCGCCTGCATAGCGGCGAAGAAGGTCGTATACCTTCAAACAGACAAGCTCGACCTGCTCAGTGGATTTGATCTCCACAATCAGCGGCACACGACCATCGACCAGTTCCAGCACCTGCGAAAACAGCGGGATTTTTTCCTGTGTTTCACCTAAGTTATATTCCTGAAGCTGCTGGTAGGTGGCTTGCTCGATTTCGAGCGGTACACTGCACATCCGGCGCAGGTTGTCATCGTGAAAGACAACGATTTTGCCGTCGGCGGTCATCTGCAAATCCAATTCAATGCCGTAGCCTGCGTCAGCCGCCGCCTGAAATGCGGACAGGGAGTTTTCACAGCGGCTTTGATTGTCAAACAGTCCGCGGTGTGCAAAGCAGCGGCGGGTGAATTTGCTTTGCAGTGGGTGAGGATGAAAGGAGGGCATAACGCTAAGCACACAGGCACCTACGCCTAATACGGCAAGCGAAAACAGGTGATTCATAAAGATACCTTCTTTCTGTACAAAAGGTGAGGCTTGGTTTTAAAAGCCTTGCGGAAAATCTTCTTGTAAATTTGGCGATGGAGCAGCAGTCTGGTCACTGTCAGAAGGCTCCTCGGAATCGTCCTCGCCGTCATCGGGGACAATCTCAATCTGTCTTGCCAGACCGTATTCACGACGTGCCATTTCCTCGATTGCCGGATTTAAGTCGGAAATATACAGGTCAGGGTCTTGGCTCAGGCGTTCAAGGTCGATGCGGGCGGTCAGGCACGCATGAGCGGCAGGACGTTCGGTTTGCATGATGACGCCGTTGCCGAGCTTGCTCGCGGAAAATGGCGCGTAGATGCCGCTGATAGCGCGGAAAGGCAGGTCCATGAAATCGCCGGTCAGCCAGGAGGAAACCGCGAATACCGGCTGTTCCTGACAGCGCATGAAAGCGCAGCTTTGGAAGTAAGCGCTGCTGTGGCTGAAGCTGAACGCTGCCGGACAGAGCAGCAGCTGCGAACCCTGCATATGAGCGGCACTTGCAGCCTCGAACACGCGCTGATCCTTTCCAGACAGAATGGAAACGCGGCATAGCTTGGTCTGTGCGCTCTGCACCGTTTTTCCTGCGGTCATGCCGCACAGTTTTTCCGCCGGCGAAAGGTGAAGCTTGTCCTGCGTCAGCACAATGTTGCCGTCAGGGTCAAATAAAAAGGCGCGGTTGCACAAACCTGCTCTGGTTTTTAAAATTGTAGTTCCAGCCAGAATATAAATCGAGGCTTTGATTGCCAGCATCGAGAAAAAGTGGCAGTAGCTGTCAAAGAGAGGTGCAGCCAGATATTTGGTGTAAAACTGGATGGGCGGCTGTACCTCATCGCGTTTATCGTGTATCAAATCTTCCGAAAACTGATAGGCAGCATCAAAAAGGGAAGAAGAACTTAAAATCGGCATTAAGCCGAGATATTCTGGAAAAACGATCAGCTGGCTTCCGTCGGAAACGGCGCTGTTGACATTGGAAATGATAAGATCAAGGCACTCCTTCGCCGGCATTTCTGCGCCAAGCGCCATCTGCACACAGGAAACCTTGATGTTGTTGGGACTGACATAACGCAGAGACTGAGAGGTCTTGATTTCGGATTGTTCCAGTACGCGGTCCAGCTTCGGGATGCTCCAATTGGAGACAAGCAGCTTTGCGGCTGCGACGGTTTTGAGCGACATCAGGAGATCCCTCCTTTTTCATAGATGCGCAAATCAAGCTTGTCCGGCAGATTGCCGCCGAATTCGCTGCGCTGCAATTTATTGAGATAGAGTTTTGCGAACAGGGAATGAGAGTTCACAGGCGGCACAAGATAGCCGCTTTCATCGGCAGTCAGATTACAGGGTGCAGCTACGGCTGAAAAACAGTTGCAGCATCCGACCACATACACACCGTTGCTTTGTGCGGTGTTCCAAATTCCGGTCGTCAGCATATGGCGGCTGAGCTGGTAGGAGTCGATAAACTGCGATGAAACAACGATTTGCGCGCCCTTCATGCGGGCAATGCGCACCACCTGCGGATGATAGATGTCCACATCAACGCACAAAAAGATATTTCCAATCGGGGTTTGTATTGGTTCAATTTTATCATACTGGGAAAAATCAGCCTGATTATACAGATTGCGATGGGTCGCACCCTGGATACCCAGGACTTCACCCGTTGGAGAAAACAGACACAAATATAATACATGGTCTACAACAAAGCGGCTTGGCACCAGATAAACCTGGTGCTGCATCGCATATTTGCGGCAGGCATTGAGGTAATCGGGAGTATCCCATTCGGGAATATAGGATTTCACGTCGGAAAAAATCACAAGATCGCTCAGAGGCTTGATTTTTTCAAACGGAGATGTAATGCAGACGACAGCACGCGCCATGTTTGTCACCTCTTTATAGTAAAGAATTGCTACTGTATTGCTGTAACAAAGGAATACAGACAGCTTGATGCGGTGTCATGCAATGACATGAAGAGAATAAAAAACGCACAGCAGCCTTGTTTTTATTATACTATGCCGACAGTGCTACTTCAAGAAAAAAGACGTAGGGGATACCAGAAAAATCATCACAGATTTTCCACAAAAAGATGGTTAAAAGGGTGGATAAATAATTACCAACAGTAAAATAGAGATATAATATCAACGTTTAAACAATTTCAACAGAGTTTTCAACATAAAATCCTGTTGATTATTCGTTAATTTACGTGAAAAATGGTGAAATAGGGAAGAATACAAGCACTCAGCCGAAAAACAGGACAAATAAAAATGTGAAGAATGAGCCAAAACATTCTTCACATCAAAGCATATAGGAAGCATAAATCAGTTGCCGAAACGCAGTCTCTGAAAAAAGGAGGTGAGCAGTTCGGCACATTCACTCTCCAGAATACCGGAGCGCACAATGGGTGTGTGGTTAAACGGCATGACGAATAAATCTGCCACCGAGCCCGCACAGCCTGCCTTGTCGTCCTTTGCGCCGTAGACAACTCTGTCTAAACGGGAATTGATAATCGCTCCGCTGCACATCGGACAGGGCTCAAGCGTGACGTACAGCTCACAGCCGCCCAAGCGCCAGCTGCCTAATTTGCGGCAGGCTTCACGGATGCAGAGCACCTCTGCGTGTGCAAGCGCGTCCTGGTCGAGTTCACGGCGGTTGTGCGCGCAGGCAATCAGTTCGTTGCCGCGGACAATCACAGCGCCGACCGGAATCTCGCCGAGTGCAGCCGCCTTGCGCGCTTGCTGTAATGCTTTCTGCATCCAGTATACGTCGCGTTCAAGGTAAGAGGGAACAGGTTCTTGCATTGGTTTTCACCACCCATACGATTTTTTAGGAAAGCATATTTGCGAACAAAAGGAAAAGCAGCAGAATGACGGCAATCGTCAGCGTGACAGAAGAAAAAGCGACGCGGAATTTCATGCGTTCGGTTGAGAGGGTAGTGGAGCGGATAAACATAAACATATTGGGATATTTGCGCACCAGCACCAACAGCGAAGCGATGCCTGCAATAAGGTAAAATGCGAAAACAGCCAGCATGAAAAGGGTCTGGTACTGTCCTGGCAGAACGGTGCAAGCCAAATCCATCCCAAAGCTGAAAAGATTGTTGACCATGTGGATGATGACGCCCACCCACAGCGAACCGGAATAGAGGACAAAGTAACCGATGACTATGCCCATCAAAAAGGCGTTCGGCGCCTGTATCATGTTGCCATGGAACAGTGCGAACAAAATTGCTGAGATGGTCAGCGCAAAGCTGTCGCCAAAGCGGCGCATGGACTGGAAAATCATGCCGCGGAAAACAAATTCCTCCACGATAGGCGTAAGGACGCACAGCTGCAGCCCGAACAGGATCAGCGACGTCGTACTTTGCGGCAGCTCGATGTCGCTGTGCGGAGCCAGTCCCATCACATTGAGCAGACTGCTGATAATGATGGAGGCGGTTACGCCGATGACACTGACCGACAGGGAAACAAACACGCAGGGGACGCACAGCGAAGCGGAAAAGCGCCGCAGCGGAAAGGCGACCCGAAGCGGTATGCGGCAGAGCAATACAAAAAGGAAAAAGGGGATGAACAAACAGATGGTGGACGAAAGGATGTTGACCATCTGAATGATAGCAGGGGACGCCAGCACCTGATTGCCATAGATGCGGATTGCCGGACGGAACAGCGAAAAAAGGCGCAGGATGGGGATGGGGACGATAATTGCCATCATGAAGTACAGCAATGTCGCGAACCCAAGACCATTGGAATAGAATTGCAGTATCCGCCGTTCGGTGACAACCGGTGGCGGCGGTGTAAAACCATATCCGTCTACATAGGTATAACAGTTGGGATCATCCGTCCGATAACAGGTCGGATCGGATCTGTTTTTGCGGTAATATGTCATATCAAACCCTCCGAAAAAATGTGCCGAAAGGCGGAGTTATCTCTTGATTTATTTCTTATTGTTTTTTAGTATAGCACAGATTTTTAGCGAAAATGTTAAGATAAAACTAATTCTTCGGTTGGAAGGAGTTGATAATCCCAAAAGAAAAACGTCCGACCTTTTCTCGAAAGGTCGGACGTAAACAGATGCTTTTAATTTTAATATGCTTTGCCCCAAACAACCATGGATTTTGCAGGTTTTCCGCAGCAAACGCAGGTGTCGCCGATGTGTTCCTGTTCAAACGGCATACAACGGGAAGTAACGCCGGCAATCTCTTTGAGTTTTGCCTCACATTCCGCATCGCCGCACCACATTGCTTTGATGAAACCGGATTTTTCGTTTGCAATCTGAACCATCTCATCGAGATCGTGTGCGGTCCAGGTGCGGTTCTCGCGGTTTTTGAGCGCTTTTTCGTACAGACCATCGTGTACGGCGTTCAGCAGCTCAGCAACCTTGGTTTCCAGCTCGTCCAGAGATACGAAGGTCTTTTCGCGGTTGTCGCGGCGAACGATAACGCACTGGTTCTTTTCAATATCCTTTGGTCCGATTTCCAGACGCAGCGGAACGCCCTTCATTTCGTACTGAGCGAACTTCCAGCCTGGGGAGTTGTCGGAAACGTCAATGTCAGCACGGAACTGTTTGGACAGTCGTTCTTTTACTTCCTGCGCTTTTTCGATGACGCCTTCTTTGTGCTGTGCGACCGGAATCACGACGATCTGAATTGGAGCGATTGCCGGAGGCAGAACCAGACCGTTGTCATCACCGTGGGTCATGATGATACCGCCGATCAAACGGGTGGATACGCCCCAAGAGGTCTGATGAGGAGTCTGCGGTTTGTTTTCACGGTTCTGGAATTCAATCTCAAATGCTTTGGCGAAGTGGTCGCCGAGGTAATGGGAGGTACCCGCCTGCAGGCTCTTGCCGTCGTGCATCATTGCTTCGATGGTGTAGGTGGAAACTGCGCCGGCAAATTTTTCAGAGTCGGTCTTTTTGCCGCGGACAACCGGAATTGCCAGATGTTTTTCGCAGAACTCAGCGTAGATGCCGAGAATCAGCTCGGTTTCACGGATTGCATCCTCAGCAGTTTCGTGCATGGTGTGACCTTCCTGCCAGAGGAATTCACGGGTGCGCAGGAACGGACGGGTTGTTTTTTCCCAACGAACAACGCTGCACCACTGGTTATACAGCTTTGGCAGGTCGCGGTAGGATTTGATAATATTTTTATAGTGGTCGCAGAACAGCGTCTCGGAGGTAGGACGTACACACAGACGTTCTTCCAGTTCCTCGGAACCGCCGTAGGTGACCCATGCTACTTCCGGTGCAAAGCCTTCGACATGGTCTTTTTCTTTCTGTAACAGGCTTTCTGGAATGAACAGCGGCATCGCTACATTCTGATGACCGGTCTTTTTAAATTCAGCATCCAGAATGCGCTGGATATTTTCCCAGATTGCATAGCCGTATGGGCGCACGATCATGCAGCCTTTGACAGAGGAGTAGTCGCACAGCTCTGCTTTTTTGACGATGTCGGTATACCATTTTGCAAAATCGACGTCCATCGAGGTGATGTCATCGACCATTTTTTTGTTGTCTGCCATTTCTTATTTCCACCTTTCTGCAGGACCTTCCCGCATTGAAGTTTGTAATACAGATGCTCCGCTTGAAAGAGCAAAATTGAACGCTTTTTCAAATGGAAAACCATCGTAAAGGGTAAGCTTATTATATTCCCTTCTCGGCATAAATTCAATAGAAAAGCGCATTGCGAGCTGTTTTTGGATGAAACGTCCAGATTTTTACAAAAAGGGAAGGGGATTTTTTCAGAGGTTGTAAAAAGAAAGGGTACAGTACAAGAAGCTTTTGCGTAAAAAGAAAAGGACCGGATTTTTCCGGTCCTTAAATAGTGTTTGCATTGTTGCGTGCGCTCGTTTGAGCAAAAATAAAAATCGTTCGGAGAAGAAGAAGTCCATTGTTTCCAATGAACTTCTGTGAGTTTGGCAAAGCCAAACTCACAGGCTATGCACCTGTACGGCAGTACACCGCGTAAGCGGTCAAGGCGAGGTGCAGAAACCATCGCCTAGCAGAAACCCAAACCTCTAGGGTATTTTGCAAGGTTGGGAGAATGAAACGAAGTTTCATTCTCAAAGGCAAAGAACGCAAAGCCAGAAAGTTTTATGCAAACTAAAACTTTGCCTTCTATTCCGCAGCACGTTCCTCAACGTATTTAACGATGTCGCCAACGGTTCTGAGATTTTCAATGTCCTCATCAGGAATCTCAGTATCAAATTCTTCTTCCAGAGTCATAACAAGGTCAACAATGTCAAGGGAATCAGCACCCAGGTCATCAATTACCTCAGAATCTTCAGTAACCTGCTCCTCATCCAAATCGAGCTGATCGCAGAGAATCTTTTTAACCTGTTCAAAAATGTCCATTTTTCCCCCTCCTTTCTCCAAGAAAAATTAGGTTCCGTTCAAAATATATACTTTACTAAAAAAACGGATGCAATGATAAAACAAGTATTCTGTTGCAAAGTACCTCCCGCAGATACTAGCCTATTTTTTATATCATGATATGAAAGCGATGTCAATATCTATTGCGGCATATATGGCGAGAATTTCAAAAGTGTTCAAACAATTCAAGTAAGTTTTGTCGGTTTCTCCCTAAAATCTTGTCATTATTGCATGGGTGTGATATAGTGTAAGCAGGAGGTCGCAAGGGCGAACTTTCAGTTTTGTGGTACAACAGGATTTGCGTTGTTCGCCCTGCTTTGTGGGGATTGGGTTTGTGCTACAATTGGTTTGGTGTAGTTCGATATGTTTTTTGTCGGAGTAAAAATGGCAGTACACTGCATGGAATACAGGAAAATGGCAAAGGAGAGAAAAAGATGAAATCATTGGGGCTGCTGGGGTATCCGCTGGGACACACCCTTTCGCCACGGCTTCATCAGTTGTTGGCGGCAGAAATTTCCGGGGAAAACTCCCTCGAAATTTCGTATGACCTGTTTGAAATCACACCGGAGGAATTTGAACAGAAAAAACAGACGCTTTTTTCGCTGGATGGATTCAATGTCACCATCCCATATAAAGTGCGTATTCTTGACGAGCTGGATGAGATTGACCAAACCGCAAAGAATCACGGCGCGGTCAATACTGTAGCGGTGCGTGCGGATGGCAGACGGATTGGTTACAACACCGACTGTGTCGGCTTTGTGCGCACGATGCAGCAAAACAGCGTGGAGCTGGCAGGCAGGGTCTGCGTATTAGGTGCCGGTGGCGTTGGAAGAATGTTTGCGACCGAATGTGCGCTGCGCGGCTGCGAGGTCGTGATAGCAGTTCGGCAAAAGAGCCTTGCGGCGGCTTCGCAGGTTGCCGAGCATATCCGCACACTTTGCCCGAATACGGTGGTGCAGGTGCAGGATATTGCGGATATCAGCGGCGCGTTTGATTTGGTCATCAATGCAACGCCGTGCGGAATGTTTCCGAAGGTGGACGAATCGCCCGTTCCAAAAGAATTTTTGCAAAATGTCAAAACTGTTTTCGACTGTATCTATAACCCGAAGGAAACGCTGCTGATGCGCGATGCGCGCGAAATGGGCTGCAAGACAGTCGGAGGATTGGAAATGCTGGTCTGGCAGGCAGCAGCAGCGCAGCAGATTTGGTTTGGCGTACAATTTACCGAAGAACAGATTGACCGCGTGACAGCGGCTCTTCAAAATTAGGATGATTAAAAAACACAATAACAGCACTTCAAAAAAAGGATGTGACAGTATGGTTAAAAAGGGCGTACAGCGTATTTTGTTGTGCGGATTTATGGGATGTGGAAAAACCAGCGTCGGACAGGCACTGGCCTTTCGCCTGAAATGGGATTTTCTGGACACCGACGCGATGATTGAAAAACGTCAGGGAATTTCCATTCCGGAAATTTTTGCACAGCAGGGGGAAGAGGCGTTCCGCAAAATGGAAGAGGAAACCGCGTGCAGTCTGGGCAAACGCAAAAATACTGTCATTTCTACCGGCGGCGGTTTTTTGATGCGGGAACAGACCTTGCAGGCGCTGCGCGAAAACGGCGGCGGTTTTGAATCGGTGGTGCTGTTGGACTGCTCTTTTGAGACCTGTTATCAGCGCATCAAAAACAGCGACCGTCCGCTTGTGCGCAACAACACCAAGGAGCAGCTGGAGCAGATCTTTTTGCAGCGGCAGCAGCGTTACCGCGAGGCAGCGGATGTGGTTGTTTCCAACGAGGGTATCGTCAGCCAGACGGTCGAAGCGATTTTGAAGGAAGTTCCAATCTTATAAAAATAAAGTTTTCGCGTAATAGAAAAAAGCCTCCAAATGGTAGCTACTCATAAAACAGTTTCAGTCCCAGCAGTCATGTCTGCTGGGACTTTTTTGTACATATTGAAGCGTTATGTCTTGCACCAAAGCCTCCCTTGTGTAAAGGGAGGTGGCTCGGCGTGAGCCGAGACGGAGGGATTGACACACACCTTGAAGCTGTATGTCTTGCACCAAAGCCTCCCTTGTGTAAAGGGAGGTGGCTCGGCGTGAGCCG
>CAMNVW010000034.1 GCA_946563605.1 uncultured Clostridia bacterium
GAAACAGGCTACGGCGACCCTGACCTTTCCAGACAATCCACATGGACGACCAAACCAACCGGTAAGGGCGACGCAAAGGTACAGATTTATATTGATGAAATTCTCTATAAGAGCTACGATGTAAACTTTGATACCGGCGCACAGGTGGAGACCACCGATTTGCAGGCACTGGGAGAATACTTTAAACAGAGGGACAGCCAGCAGAGCAGTTCTGACGAGGATTATCCAGAGCCAGATGATGACTAAATAACAAAATCACCCCATTTGTTCGATGGTGTCCGCACTGTCTGACAGATGGGGTGCTGTTTATGATTCGAGACAAAGATTTTAGAAGATTTTGGGCGGGAGGCTCTCGCAATTTGAGGGAAGGTTTGGTATAATAAAAGCCAGGTAAAAAATGCGGACAAACAGGAGGGAAAGAGGAATGCTGCAGCAAGGCAATGTGCGGATTCGCCCGCTGAAGGAAGAAGATATCGCGATTCTGGCAGATTGGCAGACCGCTGAATTTCGTGGATTGTTTCAGGAATGTCAGATAGAGTCCCCAATCAATCTCAGAAAGCGGCTGGAAGAAGATGGATTTTGCACGTCCTCTTTCCAAATACTGATGGTGGAGAACGAAGGCACAGCAATGGGGCTTGTTTATCTTAATTTTGTCAGGGAAGGTTTGGTGCGCATTGGTCTGGTGATGGACAAAGCGGCAAGAGGCAAAAGATTTGGCAGTACGGTATTGATGATGTGCAGGGAGTATTTGTGTGAGAACTATCCGGTCGTCCGCATTGAAGCGGATACCGATGTGGAAAACATTGCGGCACAGAAGATGTTGGAACACTGTGGATTTTGTGCCGAGGGGATTTTGAGAAAGTACCGCTTTCATCATGGAGCATATCATGACAGCTATTTATACAGTTATGTGAAAGATTGATTTTTGGAGCAGGGGTGAGAAAGAATTTGACACAGCAAAATATCAGAGGAAGGATCGTAAAATCGCTGGGCGGATTTTATTATGTTGCCGACAGCGAAAATAAGGAGAATATCATCGAGTGCCGCGCAAGAGGTGTATTTCGTCAGCAGAACATCAAGCCATGCGTTGGAGATTGGGCTGAGGTGGAATTGACGCCGCAGGGAAAAGGATATGTGGTGGAACTGGAACCGCGCAAAAACAGCCTTGTGCGTCCGCCGCTGGCAAATCTTGACCAGCTGGTGCTGGTGGTGTCGATTGCCGACCCTGCTCCGAATGCTTTTGTGTTGGATAAACTGATTGCGATTGCAGAATATCAGAAGATCGAGCCGGTTATCGTCATCACCAAATGCGACCTTGCTGACCCACAGATGTTTGCGGACATCTACCGCAAGGCAGGCTTTCAGGTGTATTTGACCAAGAGTTTGGAACATCAGGGGCTGGAAGCGGTGATGGAGATGCTGCAAGGCAAGATCAGTGCATTTTGCGGCAACTCGGGAGCCGGAAAATCCACCCTGCTCAACGCAATCGACCCAAGACTGAGTCTGGATACCGGAGATATCAGCCAGAAACTGGGACGAGGACGGCACACGACCCGCCATGTCGAATTGTTCGAGCTGCAAAACGGTGGTTTTGTGGCGGATACCCCTGGATTTTCGGCGGTGGATCTGGAAAAATTCCAAACCATTCTCAAGGATGAATTGGCGGATTGTTTTCGGGAAATGCGCCCGTATGAGGGCAAATGCCGTTTTACGGGCTGTTCTCATACCAAGGAGGCAGGCTGTGCCGTTTTACAGGCGGTCAAGGACGGGGAAATTTCCGAAAGCCGCCATCAAAGCTATCTGAATCTGTATGAGCTTGCAAAAAATATCAAAGAGTGGGAGCTCAGCAAAACTGCGATTGAAAACATAAGCCCAAAGAAAGGGTCGAAGCAAAGATGAAACGATGTGTTATTTTGGGCGGCGGCGACATTGCTGACCTTGTGTTTGTCAAAGAATGTTTGCGCGAGGAGGATTACATCATCTGCGCGGACAGAGGGTATGCGTACTGTACACAGATGGATCTGCGACCCGATTTAATTTTAGGGGATTTTGACTCTTATCAAGGCGTGCTTTCGGCGGACTGCGAAATTTTGCGTTACCCCATAGAAAAGGACGATACCGACACCATGCTTGCAGTCAAAGAAGCAAAACGCCGTGGCTGCGATGAAATCCTCATGGCAGGGATGCTGGGCGGACGGCTGGACCACACGCTCGCGAACATTCAAACGCTGGTGTACGCGGTGCAGCACGGTCAAAGGGCAAGCATTGTGGACAAGGACTGTTTCATCACCGCGCTGGCGGGTGGACAGAGCGTGACGATACCGTATCGGGAAGGCTTTCACTTTTCGGTGTTTTGCCACAGCGATGAAGCGTTTGGCGTTGATATCCGCAGCGCAAAATATGAGCTGCAAAACGCCTATATCACAAACGGTTTCCCCATCGGCGTGAGCAACCACTTTTTGCCGGACGCCGACGCACAGGTCAGCGTACAAAAGGGAATCCTTGTGATTGTATCGAATCAGGGGGAATAAAAATCACAAATCTGTACTTTCTGACATAGAATACAGCAAAAGCCATTCGATTGGCTGTCAAGGAGGTACAGATGATGAAGGTAGTTGTCATTAAAAGCCCAAAATTTCTTTCCGGTATCCTGCGAATGATTTTTAAAATCCGCAAAGAAGATACCGAATGTTGAAATGAAGAAAAAGGCGGCGCTCTCTCCGGCAAAAACGGAGAGGGCATCCCGCATCAAAATAGTGAAAAAACGATGCTGCGATATGCACAGGCAAGAAAGGACAAAAACGATGAATTGGACAGAAGTAAAAATTTATACCACAAGCGAAGGCATTGAGCCGCTGACCGGAAATCTTTTGAGTTTGGGTATCCAGGGATTTATGATTGAGGACGCGCAGGATTTTGACGAATTTCTGCACGACACCACACCGCATTGGGATTATATTGACCAGGACGTTATGAAAAAGATGAAGGACTGCGAGACAAGCGTCACCCTTTATGTAGCGGACAATCCGCAGGGGATGGAGGAGCTTGCAGGTACAAGGGAAATCTTAGCAAGAATGAAGAGCGAGGATACACAAAACCAATACGGACGCCTCGAAATGGAAATCAAAGACGTCAACGAAGAGGACTGGTCCACCGCATGGAAAAAATATTATCATCCGGTCAAAGTCGGCGAACATCTGGTGGTCTGCCCGTCTTGGGAAGAATATCAGAAAGAGCCGCAGGAGGTCGTGCTGACCCTCAATCCGGGAATGGCATTCGGCACAGGCACCCATGATACCACAAGACTGTGCATGGAGCTGCTGGAAAAATATATCACACCGGACGACCATGTCTTGGACGTTGGCTGCGGCAGCGGCATCCTTGCCATCACAGCAGCTTTGCTTGGCGCGAAGGAAATCAAAGGCTGTGACATCGACGAGGTTGCGGTGAAGGTTGCAGGAGAAAATGCCGAGCTCAACGGTGTAGGCGACCGCATCGCATTCCACAAAGGCGACCTCACCAGTCAGGTGGAGGGCAGCTTCCAGCTGATTTGTGCAAACATCGTAGCGGATGTGATCATCCGTTTAAGCGAGGACGTCGGCAAATATCTTGCACAAGGCGGCACTTTCATCACCTCCGGCATCATTGATACCAGAGAGCAGGATGTTTTGGACGCTTTGGAGAAAAACGGATTTGAGGTCATCGAGCGCAGAATGTCCAGCGGATGGGTTGCGCTGGCGTGCAAGGCAAAATAGCGGAGGAAAAGCGATGCCCAGATTTTTTACACAGACCATCTCCAGGGACGGCGGCACCATCGTTGGGGACGATGCAAAGCATATTTCCCGTGTGCTGCGGATGAAGGTGGGGGAAAAGCTGACAGCCTGCGACACGAAAGGGAATGATTACGACTGTGTCCTTGAATCGGTCAGCGACAGCGAGGTGCGCTTAAAGGTGCTGGCGGTTACCCCCAGCGAAAGCGAGCCGAACGTGAAAGTAAAATTGTATCAGGCAATACCAAAATCGGACAAGATGGAGCTGATTATTCAAAAATCGGTGGAATTGGGTGTGGACAGCATCACACCGGTGATGACCCGCCGGTGCGTGGCAAAGCCGGACGAAAAATCGATGGCAAAAAAACTCGAACGCTACAATCGTATCGCGTTTGAAGCCGCAAAACAAAGCGGCCGCGGCAAAATACCACAAGTTCTGCCGATGCTCGATCTGAAAGATGCGCTCGAAGAAATGGCGCAAAGCTCCTGTCCGATTCTGTTTTATGAAAACGCGACCGCTCCTGCAAAGGAAGTGATCGCAAAGGCGCAGGGGGATATTGCGATTTTGATAGGTTCAGAAGGCGGCTTCGACGAAGAGGAAGCCGCACTTGCACAGCAAAGCGGATGCAATGTTCTTTCGCTCGGCAAGCGAATTTTGCGCTGTGAAACGGCGCCAATTGCAGCGCTTGCCATCATAATGTTTGAAACGGGCAATATGCAGTAAACCGGAATCGAGGGGAATCAAGATGAACGGAAAAACAATCGTGACGATGATTCTGCTGCTTCTCATCTGTGTGGGAACGGTTGCAGGCGTATATTTTGCAGACCATCAGGAGCAGGATTCAAAGCAGGATCAGGAGGACGTTTTCAACAACGAAAATGAAAACAGTCAGCCGGAGAACACCGATGGAGAGACTACACAGCCGGATGCGCAGCCGGAGGAATCGGAACAGGAAGAATATCAGAAGCTTGCGGCGGAATTTGCCAAAGAAAAAGAGGAGTATTACCTGCTGCTTGCGAATGTAGACCATCCGCTGCCGGAAAGTTTTACCGTTGAAACAGAAACGGTGCAGAACAATTATCAGTTGGACAGCCGTGTTGCCCCATATGCCAAAGAGATGATTCAGGCAGCTGCAAACGACGGTGTGGAGCTGCTGGTATGTTCGGCGTACCGCTCGATCGAAAAGCAGACAACGCTGTTCAACAATATGAAGCAGGATTATCTCAATCAGGGGTTGAGCGAATCGGAGGCTTACAACAAAACGGCGAATGCCATCGCCATTCCGGGAACAAGCGAACATCAGACCGGTCTTGCAGCGGATATTGTTACCCCAAGCCATCAGACGCTCGACGAAGCGTTTGCGGATACTGCCGCAGGACAGTGGCTGCTTGAGCACGCGCATGAGTATGGATTTGTTCTGCGTTATCCAAAGGACAAAGAGGATGTTACCAAAATCATGTACGAATCGTGGCATTTTCGCTATGTAGGGAAAAAACATGCAGAGCTGATGAAAGAAAGCGGAATGTGTCTGGAGGAATATCTGGCGCAGGAGGTACCGGAGGGATATACGCTGGATGAGTAGACCGTTTTGGAGGATAAAATCCCCTGCCCCAGAACAGAATGGAGGAACATCATGCACGGACCCAAAAAGCGCGCAGCAATCATCTATGAAAAAATTTGTGTCCAACTGATTTTTTTGCTGTCGGCGGCGCTTATTCTGGTGTTGGGGATTCGGATAGCCGGAAAAACGATTGAAGTTGCACGGGCGGAAAAAATCGAGATCATCAATAATCTTGTGGAGGGTTTGAGCGAGGGCAGCGCCATAAAATTTCAGGGGAAGAAACTGCAAACGGTGATTTCCAAGTATGTTGAGGCGCTGCTTCGGGCGATAGCAGGTTTTGAGTTTATTCCGCGCAACGATTTTATGGCGCTGCCGAATATTATTAACAGCCTGCCGGAACAGACGCAGGTGCTGTCTTTTGTTTATCATGGACATAATCTGACGATACGGACCGTTCAGCCGGAGCCGCAGGCGGTGCTCGATATGGTGCAGGAGCTGGAAAAACGTGTAGTCGACGGTAACGACAATTTTGAAACGGTGGTTTACAGCTATTATATCAGCGAGGAAAAGCTGTGCGTCGCGGAAATCACGCTGATTGCCTACCATTATGATGAACATGATTTGGGCAAGGAACTTGAAAAACACTTTCTGCCGTCTGTTTTAGAAGAACAGGATGAACAAACGACCGATTCGCCGCAGGCAGCGATAGAAGAAAGGAAATAAGGAAAGGAATATAACGGTATGGAAAAAGCAAAATTGAACCGCATCAGCGAATTGTCAAGAAAATCCCGTTCACAGGGATTGACCGAGGACGAAAAAAAAGAACAGCAGGCTCTGCATCAGGAATATCTGGATGATTTGCGCGGCAATCTGCGTTCTACCTTGGAGAATACCGTGATCGTCCGTCCGGACGGCACCAGAGAAAGGGTCAGCGAACGGGCAAAAAGCGAACACGCTGCAAAAGAAAAATAAAAAGTAACAGCCGCCTGGGGATTTCCCAAGGCGGCTGTTTTGATGTGACATAAGTTTTTGTTTGTATAGCATAAAAAACTGGCTGTGTAAAACACAGCCAGTTTGATAACCAATTATTCAGCTTCCGGTTCGATCAGAGCATAGTTGCCGTCGCGGCGTTTATATACAACATTGACTTCGCCTGTACCAGCGTTGCGGAATACAAAAAATTCATGTTCCAGCATATTCATCTGGAGAATAGCCTCATCAACATCCATTGGTTTGAGAGGGAATCTCTTTGTCTTGACAACCTTGTATTCGTCCGGCTCGTACATCTCTTCCACAAATTCAGGTGTGAAGGAAGCGGATTTCATACGTTTTTCCAGCTTGTTCTTATTCTTAACGATCTGACGGAACAAGGAGTCGATAGCCGCCTCTAAGGCTTCTTCACGCTCATCAGCAGTTCTTTCGGCACGGAAAACGAGTCCTTCTGCTTTGATGGTGATTTCAACAGTTTCATGGTCGCCCGAATGGATAACGGTTACCTGAGACTGTGCATCGCCGCCAAAGAATTTGTCAAATTTGGATAATTTCTTTTCAACTCTTGCGCGGAAGGAATCCTTAATGCCTGTATTTCTAGCTGTGATGTTAATATTCATCGTGTCAACCCCTTTTGCGATAATATACAAAATATTTAGGGTAATTCCTTTTTATTTTGTTGAGTTTATTATACTACTTTCCCTCGAAAAGGTCAATACAGTTTTCAAAAAAAGAAGAAACCTTGTGAAAATTATGTGCAGGGCAGAAAGATTCGCAGCAGGAAAGGTATTGCATTTACAGAATAAAGTTGATATGATAAACTTTAAAAGCAGAATCGTTTGAACAGCATCCGTATGGTTGATGCGGCGCATAAAATGCGATAAAGAATAAAGGAGAATCTTTTTGAGAGTAGTATTGTCAGCTCCCTGCCATTTTGGACTGGAGAGCGTTTTATCTTCTGAGATCCGCAGGATGGGCGGAGAAAATCTGGAAGTCACCGACGGCAGGATCACCTTCGAGGGTGACGAAAATATGATTGCACGCGCAAACATCGGTCTGCGCACCGCCGAGCGTATTCAGCTGGTGGTCGGACGGTTTGAAGCGCGCAGTTTTGAAGAATTGTTTCAAGGGGTCAAAAAAATCCCGTTTGAAGATTATATCGGCAAAAAGGATGCGTTTCCGGTCAAGGGCGGATGGTCGCTCAAGTCGCAGCTGTTCAGCATCTCGGACTGCCAGTCGATCATCAAAAAAGCAATCGTCACAAGATTGCAGGATGTTTACGGATTGAGCTGGTTTGAGGAGACCGGAACCACCTACGCCATCGAATTTGGCATCAACCACGATCAGGTGATGATTACGCTGGACACCACCGGAACCGGACTGCACAAGCGCGGCTACCGAAAAAATGCGGTGCTTGCCCCTATCAAGGAAACGCTTGCGGCAGGCATTATTGATTTGGCACACGTGTACCCCGATTCACAGCTGTACGACCCGTTCTGTGGGTCGGGTACGATGCTGATTGAAGCGGCGATGCACGCAATGCGCATCGCACCTGGATTAAGGAGAAGATTTGCTGCGGAAAAATGGGACTGGCTGCCGCAGACAACCTGGCAGCAGGAGCGTCAGCGCGCGTTTGATTTGATCCGCAGAGACACCACCTTCCGCGCGTACGGAAGCGACATCGACCCAGAAGCGGTGGAACTTGCGCAGTACAACGCAAAACAGGCAGGCGTCGGCACAAGAATCGAAATCGTTCAGCGCGATGTCAAGGATTTTTATATCCCGCAGGAAAAAGGCGTTGTAATCTGCAATCCGCCGTACGGCGAGCGTCTGCTCGACAAAAAAGAGGCGCAGGAGATCTATCAGACGATGGGTCAGGTGTTCCACCAGGGCTTCCCGCACCGCTATTATATCATCAGCCCGGATATGGAGTTTGAAAAATCTTTCGGGCGCATGGCAGATAAGCGCAGAAAGCTGTATAACGGCATGATCCCGTGTCAGCTGTATATGTATTTTAAAGAAGAAGAACAGCCGGTCAAAAAGGCTGCCGCAAAACCGATGAAGAAAAAATCACGGTAAATTTTTCCGGTTTTGTGAATAAAAAAAGAGACTGTGGATTTGAAAATTTGTGTTTTCAGATTTTATACAGTCTCTTTTTTTATGAATTGATAAAATAAACATAAAACATCTGTGCAAAATGGTGAAAAAAAGAGAAAAGCAAAGAATTTGATGTTATTTTATTGATAAAAGGCAAAAAATCATAAAAAAACACTGAAAAAGGGCAAAAAATAAAGAAAAATATTGACTTCTTGTCGGTTTATGTTATAGTGTATATGATATTTTAATCTTGTTTAAAATATAAATTTTAAAAGAAGTTTTGAAAACAAACAATCATCAGAAAAACACGGTGCCAGGGAACGGTTAACAACAGCGATAGATAAGGTAGTTGTGAAAAACCTTTTGCGGGAAACGTTCCGGCAGGCACGGTGGGTCTGGCAGAAAAATGTCTATCGGGGAAGATGGGCGTTCTTTTGCTGAACTGAAATCCGCAAAGGGGGATGCAAAGCAAATGAAAGACAACATTTTGATCAGCCTGAAAAATACAGTGGTGGAGTTTGACGGGCAAAGGATTCTGAAAGGGATCAACCTTGACATCCATGACGAGGAATTTGTGACCTTTTTGGGTCCATCCGGCTGCGGCAAAACAACAACGCTGAGAATTATCGGTGGATTTGTTGAGCCGACAGAAGGGGAAATTTTCTTCGATGGGAAAAAGATCAACGGTGTTCCGCCGTATAAAAGAAACGTCAATACGGTTTTCCAGCGTTATGCCCTGTTTCCGCACTTGAATGTTTTTGATAATGTTGCGTTTGGACTGAACATCAAAAAAATGGATAAAAAAGCCATCAATAAAAAGGTGCGCGAAATGCTCAAGCTGGTCGGACTGGTCGGCTTCGAGAACCGAAACATTAACCAGCTTTCCGGCGGTCAGCAGCAGCGTGTTGCAATCGCGCGCGCACTTGTCAACGAGCCGAAGGTTTTGCTGCTCGACGAGCCGCTGGGCGCTTTGGACTTAAAGCTGCGCAAAGAAATGCAGACAGAATTGATGCGTATTCAGAAATCGCTGAAAATTACCTTCATCTACGTTACCCATGACCAGGAGGAAGCGCTGACCATGTCCGACAGGGTGGTTGTTATGAAGGACGGCGAGATCCAGCAGATTGGTACGCCCCAGGATATTTACAATGAACCAAAGAACGCGTTCGTTGCCGATTTTATCGGAGAAAGCAATATCATCGACGGCGTTATGTACGAGGACTACGAGGTAGAGTTTGCAGGTCAGGCGTTTAAATGCGTGGACAAGGGCTTTAACGAAAATGAGCGCGTCGATGTGGTTATCCGTCCTGAAGATATTATCGTGGGCGATTATGAAACTTCCCCAATCAGCGGCGAGGTGGAATCGGTCATTTTTAAAGGCGTTCATTATGAGATGAGTGTGGAAGCGCACGGTTACAAGTGGCTAATCCATTCTACCCAGAGCCAGCCAGTTGGTGCGCACATCGGTATGAATGTCCGACCGGAGGATATTCACATCATGAAAAAGATGGAGGCATAGCAGGATGAAAAGAAACGCTGAGAATAGAAAAAAAAGCGTCACCAGCACCCTGCCGGCAATTCCGTATGTGGCGTGGATGATCACTTTTATTGTGATTCCTTTGGGAATGATTGTGTTTTTTGCCTTTACTGATTCGTCAGGAAACTTTACGCTGGAACACATTTCACGAAGCAGTGAGTACATGAACGTGCTGATGCGCTCCATCAAATTGGCGGCGATTGCGACCATTTTGTGTATTTTAATTGCTTATCCGCTGGCGTATATCCTTTCACGCAGACAGGGTTTTCAAAAACAGACGCTGCTGATTATGGTTTTGCTGCCGATGTGGATGAACTTTTTGCTGCGCACCTTTGCGTGGATGACCCTTTTGGAAAACAACGGACTGATCAACAAGTTTTTGGGACTGTTTGGCATCGGTCCGTTACAGATGATCAACACACAGGGCGCGGTTATTTTGGGTATGGTGTATAACTATATTCCGTTTATGATTCTTCCGCTGTATACGACCATGTGCAAGATCGGAAACGATGTCATCGAGGCGGCGCAGGATTTGGGAGGA
>CAMNVW010000035.1 GCA_946563605.1 uncultured Clostridia bacterium
TCACACCTCACTAATTAAGAAATCGTACTTAGATATGATAGTACGATTTCGAACTATTAACAATAGGAATGATAAAATTATAAAAAAATGCCGTCCACAGGATTTCTCCTGTGAGCGGCATTATCATCGGTCAGCGTATTCAATATCTGACACAAGTAATTACAATGCAGAGATGCGAAAGCATCGGAAATACTTTACTTTACGTATTGTTCCAACAATTTTGTGATTGCTGCGATGTCGATCGGCTTTGCGATATGAGCGTTCATACCACACGCCAGACAATGCTGTACATCCTCAGAAAAAGCATCCGCACTCATGGCAATGATCGGAACCGATAAAGCATCAGGATGATTGGATTTACGGATTGCCTGCGTAGCCTCATACCCTGTCATATGCGGCATACGAATATCCATCAGGATTGCATCGTAATATCCTGCCGGTGAATTTACAAACTTGTCAAGACAGATCTGACCATCTTCAGCCCATTCTAATTCCAGACCCAGGTCGGACAGCAATTCACTTGCAATCTCCCAGTTCAGCTCATTATCCTCGGCAATCAAGACGCGGCATCCTGATAGTTCCATCGCCTGCTCCTGCGTTTGAACTTGGGATTCTTCCATTCCCATGTATTTGCGCAGGTTATAAAACAGAGTGGATCTGAACAACGGCTTGGAAATGAAACCATTGATGCCCGCCTCCCGTGCTTCTGTTTCAAAATCGCTCCAATCATATGCTGAGATCAGCAGAATCGGAACTCTTTCTCCTAAATACTCGCGAAGTTTTTTTGCAACCTGGATTCCATTCATTCCGGGCAGTTTCCAATCCAACAGAATGATCTGGTAATCCTCTCTTTTTTTATGACGCTGGATTGCCAGTTCGATCGCCTGCTCTCCGCTCAGTGTCCACTCTGCGTTTATTCCGAATGTTTTTAACGTTTTTATTGTGGATTTACACAAAAATTCGTCATCATCAACGACCAGCATATTCCAAGCTGGGAGAGACATATTCACTTCGATGGCAGGGGCTTTCTTAAAGTCGAACGTAAGATGGAATTGGGTGCCTTTGTTCAGTTCGCTTTGCACCTCAATGATACCCTGCATAGCGTCCACAATGTACTTTGTAATCGTCATTCCCAAACCGGTTCCTTGGATTTTTTGAACTCGGGCGATATCAGCACGACTGTAGGATTCGTATATTTTTTCCAAAAATTCCGGCGTCATACCGATTCCATTGTCCTTAACCGTAATTTGGATTTGCACATAATCTTCTCCTTTTGGAGATTCATCTTCAAAAAGAGCTAATTGTATCGTGCCTTCCTCCGGTGTATATTTTGTCGCATTGGACAAAATATTCAGTAAAACCTGATTCAGCCGCACGCCATCGCACCATACATTCTCTGTTGTGACATTTTGAATATGCACGTCAAAATTTTGTTTTTTGGTATTGATCTGCGGCTGCATAATGCTGACAATTCCATCAAACAGATCTTTTAAAGAAGTATTCTCTTCTGTCAAAGTCATTTTACCGCTTTCAATTTTAGACATATCCAAAATATCATTGATAAGTCCCAGAAGCTGCTTACTTGACAGCGCGATTTTTCTCAGGCAGCTCTTTACCTGTTCCAAATCATTGATGCGGGCTATTGCAATCGCAGTCATACCTACAATTGCATTCATAGGCGTTCTGATATCATGGCTCATATTCGCTAAAAATTCACTCTTGGCTCTGCTTGCCTCAGCCGCTTTCTGGCGGGATTTTTCCAGCTCCTTCACCTGCAAATTGGTCCTACGGAAATACCAGATAAAAACCAACAACATAAGAACCAGAACAGACATACAGGACAACACGGTGGCTTTTGTACGCTGATCATTTAAGGTATTCAATATGTCGTTTAATTGATTATAATGCATAATCGAGATCAGATTCCACTCGGAGTGGGAGAGGGGTGTGCTATAAAGTTTCTGTTCCACACCGTTCAACTTAATGATTGCATCATACGGCTGGTTATTCACCAAGGCATCGTCAAACGCTTCAGCAGAATATTCCGAGGCTGAATCATGTCTATATGAGCTAAGTAGCTCTGGTAATCGTTCAGAAGAAGTGTCAAACCCAATTTGGGGATTGTTGATAACAAAGCTGCCGTCATTTCTAATGATGCAAAAATACAGCATCTGCTCTTTATCTTCCAAATCAAGAAAATCAGTGATATACTTCAGAGGAACCGCCGCTATCAGTCCGGTACTTTTTTCGCCATTCAGCATGGGATAATCAGCGTTAACACCGAACAACACCACTTGATTTCCGTTAGAATCAACACCTATAGCCACCCTTTGCTCCCCCTGAACCAATGCTTCTACAAAAGGCTCCGGGTTAATCGGCTGGATTGGCTGCCCATAAAGCGTTTCAAAATATCCATCAACAGAGCAGAGCGCTAAATAATTAAAATCTCTGACCTTCGCCCTGTAAACCAGCTCCTCATACAGTTTTTCTTGATCAGGAGCATCTGATGAGACAACAGAAACAAGTCCGTTCACCTGAGAAAAGCGCAATTTGATGACCGATTCAAAATGTCTGGAGATTTGCTCGCTCATCTCGGACATATAGATGCTTCCTATTTTATGAAACGCTTCATGGCTCTGGCGAGTCATATAAAAACCAAGCCAGCCGAAGGAAAAAATGCTGAAGATGATAATTCCAATGAAACTGTATTTTAGAAAATATGAAAAACGTATGTCGGAACTTTTTTTCTTATCACATTCCATTGCCGTTATCCCTCCATCGTTTCCTTATATTCCTCAACCGCATGAATGACTTGATAATAGTCCTTTGACAGCTGCGGAGCCATCTCCATCGCTTTGTGATAATCATTTGCTTTGAGCGCAGCTGTGATCTGGCTGCTGCTTTCATACAATCTGGTAAAGGCAAGATTTTGACAAATTCCTTTCAGTGTATGAACCGCTCTCAGTGCTTCGTCATAATTTTGATTGCTCATAGAGCTTTCAAACAGTTCCAAACTTTTGTCATCCAAAAATTTATACAAAAATTTTATAATCAGCTGTTCACGCGGCAATCTGCCCATTACTTCATCAAAATCACCGCCAAGCTTTACATAACACTCTTTGAGATTCATTATTCCATTTCCCCTTTGTCACTTTTTTCTGCGTTGTTTTCGTCTTCATCCAAAAAACAAATCGTCACCCGGTTTTTTGCGATTTTTGACTGATACATCATGTTATCTGCAGCTTTAAAGAGTTCTGTTGTCTTTTCTATTCCATATGCTCCACCTATACTTACAGACATATGTAAGTCAGGATAACTGTCAAGCACCAGTGTTTCCACTGAACGTCTAACGCCGTCCAGTTTTACTTTCAATATATCCTTAGGCATACTATAAAATACGATTACAAATTCATCTCCGCCATAGCGGATGACATTGTCCGTTTTTCGTACACAGGATAAAAGCGTCTGTGCAATACTTTGCAGCACTATGTCGCCAACATCATGACCATAGTTGTCGTTAATATATTTAAAATTGTCTACATCTATCACAGCAATCGCTTCAATATCTGGGGATTTTTGAAAACAATGGTTATAATAACGGGTGTTATAAACATTCTTTAATTAATCAACATACAACAACTGCATATATCCCTGCTGGTTAATCTGCATATTCTGATTTTTATCATGAAAACATCTGTCATAATCTATTGTATCCTTCACGTCTAGAACTTTTTTAATTTCACGCTCGCGTGTGGCATCAACCAACAAATCTTCAAGTATATCAGAAATTTCTTTCAGGCACTGCAAAAGAAGCGGATTAAATACGCCGCATTTCCCTTCCAAAATCATTTCCAATGCTTCCTCGTGGGAATACGCTTTTTTGTAACACCGCTCGCTGGTTAAGGCGTCATACACATCAGCCAGTGCAACCACCTGGGCAGCAATTGGAATTTCCTCTCCCTTTAATCCATCCGGATAACCTTTGCCGTCATATCTTTCATGATGCCACCGGCATATTTCAAAAGCGACTTTGACAAACGGTGAGTCAAACTGCTCAACTGGTAAATCTAGAAGTATCTTCGCACCAATTGCCGAGTGCGTTTTGATGATTTCAAATTCCTCTGGCGTCAGTCTGCCAGGTTTGTTCAGAATATCGCCTGAAATGGAAATCTTCCCAATATCATGCAGTGATGAAGCTGTGCATATTAAAGCAATATCAGATTTGGACATCGGATACCGGTCTGTATGCTGAAGCAGCTGCTTTAATAAATATTCCGTAATCATATTTACACGAAGCACGTGTGTGCCGCTTTCTCCATTACGAAACTCCACAATATGCGACAGAATTAAAATCATCAGTTTGTTATTTTTTTCCTGCTCATAAAATTGTTCTTCAATCGTCTTTTCCAAGTCACGCTGGCGCGCATACAAAAACATGGTGTTCTCAATTCGCCTGCGAACAATCGTTGCATCAAAGGGGCGGCTGATATAGTCAAAAGCCCCCAGATCGTACGCGCGTTTCATGTTTGCAGGAGAATCATCCGCAGAAATCATAATAACAGCTATTTTCTCATTCCAATGCTGTTTGTTTATGTAGGTTAATACACCAAATCCATCCATTTCAGGCATCATAATATCAAGAAGGATGAGACAAAACTCTGTTCTGCGCTCAGCGAGAATGTTTACGGCCTGCACACCGTTTTCAGCTTCTACAACATCATATTGATTTTCCAAAATGTCGATCAAAAGAGCACGATTCATTTCGGAGTCATCTACAATTAAGATTTTTTGTTTTCCCACAGTGCTTTAACCTCCATCATCATTTTTATGGTTCTAATTATAAATGATATCCCGCATTTTATCAACAATCTTATTGGTCAGGTGTGCAAATAAATTTATATTTTTTACCAGCAAGGCTGGCTTCTTTCATTTCTTGTTTTCTCCACGATACCTTTTAAAAAGCGCACCATGACGTTCTTCTCTGCTTGTCTCTTGTTTTCATCACAAATGGCTCTCAAACTGTAAAAATGCGGTTTGATACTACTGCTCTGAAAATACAAAACCGCAGCCATTTCCATCCTGCACAGAGATGAAAATGGCTGCGGTTTCTTTATGAGACGATAGCACGATTTATTGATTTTTCAAAAAGATTTTTTCTATATGTTTGCCATTTTGATGTTGGTTAAAATTTGCATCGGATTCCAATTTTCAAATATGTTTATCTGCCCGGAAAATTATGCACACACCGATTCCCACAAGCCACAGAACTGCAAACAGAAACGCTGCGCCGCTTCCTTTCCCCGCGCCGATAGCTGCGCATTTCTTTAAAATCATTGATGTAATTTTTCATTTTGACTTTGCTCCTTTTGGCTGATAACTTTATCTACACGTTAAAAAGCAAAGCCGAAGGCGTCAATCGCTCCATGCTGTCCGCCTATTCAGCCTTGCATGGAGCAGTTACAATGCAGAGTATCATACTTGTTTCCCCCTTCCATCATCTAAAATGCTTCAATGCTCATAATCGCCTTTTTGAGTTGATTTATTCCTTGGAAAGCGAGACGATGCACTCAACGTGCGCTGTCTGCGGGAACATATCGACCGGCTGAATCTCTCTGATCTTATATCCCTTTGCCGTCAACATCTTTAAATCACGCTGCTGGGTCTGCGGATTGCAGGAAATATAAACGATCTTTTTCGGCTTCAGCTGGCACACCGACTGCAAAAATGCCTCGTCACTGCCGTTTCTCGGCGGGTCCATCAATACAACGTCGATTTTTTCCCCTTTCGCCGCCATTTCGGTCATGAACCGTCCTGCATCGTCGCAGAAAAAGCGCACATTCTTCGTCTCGTTGCGCTTGGCGTTTGCGATAGCGTCCTTGACTGCGTCTCGGTTGAGCTCCACACCGATGACCTCTTTGGCTTTGTCGGCTGCAATCAGCGAAATCGTTCCGATGCCGCAGTAAGCGTCCAGCACACGCTCGCTGCCGCTGAGCGACGCCATCTGCAACGCTCTTTGATACAGCACCTCAGTCTGCACAGGGTTGACCTGATAAAAGGACTTGGAGGAAATATGGAATGTCTTGCCGCACAGCGTATCCTCGATCCATCCTTTGCCGTACAGCACCCTTTCCTGGTCGCCAAGCACCATGCTGGTGTGGCGGTCGTTGCAGTTCATGACGATGGTTGTGATTTCAGGATGCTTCTGGCGCAGCAGGGAGACAAACTTGCTTCTAGCCGGAAAAATCATCGACGCTGTCACCAGCACCACCATGATCTGTCCGCTTTGAAAACCTTTGCGGATCAGCACATGGCGCAGCAGACCGCTGTCGGTGTCTTCGTCATAAGGCAGCAGCTTGCACTCCTTCATAATCTGGCGGATGGAACGAACGATCTCGTCCGCCGTTTCATTTTGAATCGCGCAGCTGTCCACCGCTACCACGCGATGGCTGTTTTCCTCATAAATGCCCGCGATGATTTGTCTTTTGGCGTTGAGACTGAATGTTGCATGGCTTTTGTTGCGGTATTTCCAAGGGTTCTGCATCCCCAAAATCTGGTAGAACTTTGCGCCGGCGTCGATATATTCGCGCATCAGCTTTTCTACCGTTTCCTGTTTCCACATGAGCTGCCCGTCATAGGAAAGATGCTGCAAGCGGCATCCTCCGCACAGATGAAAGACCGGACATTTCGGGCTCACCCTGTCCGCAGAGGCTTTTTGCACACGAAGCAGCTTCGCGCGTATTTTTTTCTTGCCGGAGACTTCCACCGTCACCATCTCTTTTGGCAGAACGCCGTCCACACTGCATTTTTTCCCCTGCACACGGATGAGTCCGATGCCATCCTCATCCAAAGCAAAACATTCCGCCTGATACTCTCCTGCTTCGATTTTCGGCTCGTCATCCGCAAGCTCCCATCCGTCCCCAAACGGATGATTTTTTTTCGGCTTTTGTTTGCGCTGTTTTGGGTCTACCGCCAGATAAAACGGTTTCTTCGGTTGTGTATTCTCTCTTGCGTTTGGATTTTTGCGGTCTTTTTTTAACGGTTTCTTTTTTGCCATCTTTTTTACTCCCATTTATCGTCTGTCAATTGTTGTGTTCCGTGATTATTTTATTATAGCATAAAATCTTATCGTCATGGAAGAATCCGCAGAAACTTTCACCGCATCCTGCGAAAAAGCAGTTCTCTTTTTCACCAAAATCCGAAATCCTCATAAGATGGAGTATCAAAAGCAAATTTTCTTACATTTTGGAGGTGCTGCTTGTGAATACGCTATCCCCTCAAACTGTTTTCGGCGTTGTCGGCGGAGATTTCCGTCAGGCTGCCATTGCCAAAAGGCTGTCGGAACAAGGCTTTTCCGTCAAAGCGTTCTGTTTGGAACGTCTGCCGCAATTTTTGCCGCCGTCGCTGCGCTGTGCCAATCTTGAAAAGCTGCGTGAATGTGACATCGTGATTCTTCCGCTGCCCCTGAGTGTGAACGGCAGCGATGTAAACGCTCCTCTCAGCGACCGGACGATTTCTTTGTCCGACTGCCTTGACGCCTGCCGCCGCGATGCTCTCCTTTTCGGCGGCAAGGTTTCCCTTGAACTCCAGCAGCTTGCAAACTCATTCGGGCTGGTCGTCCACGATTATCTGGAACGTGAGGAAATGGCGGTGCTCAACGCTGTTCCCACCGCCGAGGGTGCTGTGGAGCTTGCCCTTTCGGAACGCGCAACCACTCTTTGGGAGAGCCGCTGTCTGATCACCGGCTTTGGCAGATGCGCAAAAACGCTTGCGCTTCTGTTAAAAGGGTTTGGCGCGAAGGTCACGATTGCCGCGAGAAAGGAAGGCGACCTTGCCTTTGCGCGCACCTTGGGATTTCAGACCGTCCCGATTGCGGAGCTGGTATCCGCTTTGCCCAAGCAGGAAATCATTTTCAACACCGTGCCGCAGCTCATCTTTGACCGCGATACCCTGAAAAGCGTCTCGTCGGATTGTCTGATGATCGACCTTGCCTCCCGACCTGGCGGAATTGCGTTCGATACCGCCAGAGAACAGGGCTTCAAGGTCATTTGGGCGCTTTCCCTCCCGGGCAAGATTGCCCCCATCACCGCCGGAAACATCATATGCGACACCATTCTGCATATGGTAAAACAAATTTCTGCTTCCAGCGTGGACTAAGCTCCTTGACCTGACGATATTTGTAAATTTTATGCTATGAGGTGATTCATTTGACCATTCACACCGATTCCGCCAAACCTGTACAGGTCGGCTTTGCGCTGACCGGTTCCTTCTGCACCTTTTCTCAGGTGCTTTCTGAGCTTCAGCAGATTGCCGCCCATCCAAATTGGGAAATCACGCCCATCATGTCCCCAAACGCTTACTCCACCGACACTCGTTTTGGCTTAGCCGAGGATTTCCGTTCGCGCATCCAAAATATCTGCAATCACGAAATTTTGCACACCATCTTTGAAACCGAGCCCATCGGACCCAAAAAGCTGTTGGATGTACTGGTAGTAGCTCCATGCACCGGCAACACCCTGGGCAAGCTTGCAAATGGCATTTCCGACACTAGTGTGACGCTGGCTGTCAAAGCGCATCTGCGCAATGCCCGACCGGTCGTTCTGGCAGTCTCCACCAACGACGCTCTCGCCAATTCCGCCAAAAACATCGGAACACTCTTTAACAACAAAAACATTTTCTTTGTCCCTATGAAACAGGATAACGCCTTTGACAAGCCGACCTCCATCGTCGCCGACTTTTCCAAGCTGGTTCCGGCGATTGAATCCGCTTTAAACGGCAAGCAGCTTCAGCCGGTTCTTTGCTAAGCGAAGGCAAAGCTCCTCCTTTGGCTTTGGTATATTTCTTGACAGCACAGCATATTGTTCCTAAAACGGCATTTTTGCCATACCAAAAGACATAAGGATGTGACCGAATTTTTATGAAGAACCTGCGTCAAAAATGGATCGCTTTTCTCTGTTCGTTTGCCGTCATCTGCTGCTCGCTTTCCGCGTCTGCCGCCGGTCTTTCCCCCGTATCGCTGGAAGAATACCCCCATTATGAACAGGAGGAGCTGTCCGCTAACGCATATATCGTGATGGAGGCGAGCACCGGACGGGTGCTGTGCGGCAAAAACATCCATGAACGCCTCGCGATGGCAAGCACGACCAAAATCATCGGTGCATTGATGGTGCTCGAACAACCCGATTTGGAGGAATATTTTGAGGTGGATGCCGACGCCATTCAGGTGGAAGGTTCCTCCATGGGATTGCAGCAAGGCGATTTTGTTTCGCTGTATGCGCTCGCCTGCGGCATGATGCTGCCCTCCGGTAACGACGCCGCCAATGCCGCAGGGGTGCGGCTGTACGGCAGCATCGACGGATTTGTGGAAGCGATGAACCAAAAGGCGCAGCAAATCGGTTTAAGCGACACCCACTATGTAACCGCTTGCGGATTGGACGCTCCCGAGCATTACTCCACCGCGTTTGACCTTGCGAAACTCAGCCGCATTGCTTTGCAGAATCCCGATTTTGCCTACATTTGCGCGCAGTCCAACATGAAGGTGAAGTTTGGCAATCCCCCTTACGAACGGTGGCTGAAAAATTACAACAAATTGCTGGAACTATATCCCGACTGCATCGGCATCAAGACCGGATTTACCGATGACGCAGGACGATGCCTTGTTTCGGCGGCACAGCGCGACGGAATGACCCTGATCTGCGTCACCTTAAACGCGCACGACGACTGGAATATGCACGCCTCTTTGTATGATCACTGTTTTGAAACATACTCTATGCAGCCGCTGCCGGACACACCCGCAAGCATCACGCTGGTGGGTTCGGATTTACAGGAAAACGGTAGCGAAGAGGAATTGATACTCCAGTCTGCGTGGAAAAGCACAGTACCGCTGAAAGCCGGCGAATCCGCACGGTTAAGCTACGCGGTTTTGTCCGAACCGTTCACCTATGCGCCCGTTGATTCCTCCAAGGTATACGCACAGGCGGTGTATCTTTTGGACGGCAGTCCACTGTGCAGTGTTCCGCTTATCGCAGGGTAGCTTTTTATATTGACCTTTCAAAAGGCCGCAAATTTTTTAGAGTGGGTTTACATCCCACTCTTTTTCTTTTATTTGATCTTCGGGAAGGTCGTAAGCTTCTTTGCGGGGGTCCCCCCACCCCTGTTTCGGTTTCCTCAAACCGGAAAAATTATCTGGGGGTTGCGACCCCCACACCCCCTTTAAGCGTGGAGCTACGCGCTCCACACCGCGCCTACTTTCTTACGAAAAGAAAGTAGGCAAAGATTCGCTCGGAACCACTTGGTTCCGAGACCTCCAACGGAGAGGGTGTTACCCCACTCGACTCCCCCGATACCATCGGTCGATGGACCAAATTGATAGGTTCGCTTTCACCCGCGGACGAA
>CAMNVW010000036.1 GCA_946563605.1 uncultured Clostridia bacterium
CCTCTGACAAACAGTGGATATTGCCAATGTCCTGCATGGTTATTTTTTGCATCCCGATTCCTCCCTTGATTGGATGGGGCGTTTCCTTCAACTCTCCCACAAAAATCTGCATAATTCCTTCAAATGAAATCTTCTGTTCAGCTATGCTTATTTTAAGCGCTCAATACACTGTTCACAGTGTTTGCGGTAAATCTGCCGAATAGAAGGATATTCTCCTAAACCTTTCAGAATAGCTTCGGTCTGATAACCTGCGCGCTCAAACTGCTGCTGCCAGGAATCTTCGTCGCCGCACATATCGTTAATGGCGTGGTCGCCTGCAACCACCATCAGCGGCGCAAGCAGCACCTTGTCGGCATGGATACTGCTGACGCCTTTCATCACCGTTTCAAGGTCAGGATAACCCTCTACTGTTCCAATGAAAAAGTGCTTGCAGCCCTGCGCTTTCAGGTAGTAATCCAGCGCCGGATAGGTCGCGTTCGCCGGATGTTCGGTGCCGTGTCCCATCAAAACCAGCGCGGTATTTTCTCCAATATCACTAAATTCCCCGCACAATGCCTGTGTCACCAGCTGGTAGTCCTCAAAGGAGGTCAGCAGCGGCCATCCGCAGACAAGGTGGGTGAATTTTTCGCGCCAGTTCGCCACCTCTGCCCTGACATCATCAAATTCAAATCCATTCATCACATGGGTCGGCTGGCAGATTACTGTATCAAAGCCTTCATTATAAAGCTTTTCCAACGCCTGCGCCACCGAATCAATCTCGATGCCGTCGCGCTCGCGCAATTTGCGGATGATCATGCCGCTGGTGAACGCGCGGCGAATCTCGAAATCAGGAAACGCCTCGCGGAAATCTTCCTCGATGGCGCCGATGGTTTTTTCGCGCGTTTCTTCATAGCTTGTACCAAAGCTGACCACCAGAATCGCTTTTTTATTTTCATCCGCAACCGGCATGGACAGCTTTTCATCCAATTCTTTCTGCATTTCACGGGCGTTTTTCAGTACAGCGGCAGCGGCAACAGATGCAGCTGCCGCTGCGGTAACTGCGAGCATCTTTTTCATAAGTGTTCCCTCCAAAATTTCTTGATTTATTTTTATCTTTTATTTGCTATCAATATACCATGATTTTTCATTTCCTGCAAGGAACTTTCTACTAAAAATACCCTCTCCTGCTGTTTCTTTTTAGGCAAAAATGTGGTACTCTTTAGATGGAGGATGTTTTTCACCTCCTCTGCAAAAGCAAACAAAAGTCTCTCATCAGGAGGAATCAATATGGTATTTGTAGATAATTCTAAGAAATGCTCCGCGATTGTTCGTTTTGCCTTTCAGGACGCACTCGAAAGCTGCGGCGTTCCTCAAAAACTGACCCCCATCTTCGAGGGTGAACGCAATCAGGAATTTCACACCTTCCAAAACAAGACGCTCACCGTTTGGATCGGTCTGGGAAAAGAGGACGAGCTTACCCTCTCCCATGTAAAATCCGTTGCCGCACTCGCCGCTAAAACGATGCGCCAATTAAAGCAGACCTCCTATCAGGTGGATGTTTCCGCTGTCGTGCGCCTGTTCGGCATCGACTGCGTCTACGACCTTACCTGCGGCATCCTGCTCGGACTTTATCAGTTTAACGGCTATCACCTCACCTCCAAAGAAACCTACGACTGCAACGCTTATTTGCAGGGCTTTGAGGACGCGCATCAGGAGGAACTTCAGCAAATCGTTGACAAATCCGCCGTTGTTGCCGAATACATTATGAAAGCCCGCGATTGGGTCAACACCCCGGGCAATCTGATGAACCCTCAAATCTTTGCAAACACCGTAGCGAGAGCCGGAAAAGATGCCGGCTGTGAGGTAGAAATCATCGACACCGAGAAAGCGCGTGCGCTCAATATGAATCTCTTCCTGGCGGTCGGCGAAAGTTCCGACTCCCCATGCAGCCTTGTTGTCCTGCGCCATATGGGAAATCCTGACGACAAAGAGGTAACTGCGCTCGTCGGCAAGGGCGTCACCATGGACACCGGCGGCTACTCGCTGAAAACCGGCAACAGTATGCAGTTTATGAAGAGCGATATGGGCGGTGCGGCGGCATCTGCGGCGGCGGTTTGTGCGCTTGCAAAGAATAAGGTCAAAGCCAATGTCATCGCTGTTTTGCCAATTGTAGAAAATCGTCTTTCCAATTCCGCAAAAACCCCAGGAGATGTTCTGACCGCAATGAACGGCAAGACCGTCGAAATCCTCAGCACCGATGCAGAGGGACGTCTTGTGCTTGCCGACGCTATCACCTACGCTGTTCGGGAAGAAAAAGCTGACCGCGTAGTAGACACCGCAACGCTGACCGGCGCCATTGTACAGGCATACGGCAAGATTCGTGCCGGCGTCATGACCAACAACGATTTGTTCGAGGACGAGCTGTTCCGCGCCGCTGCAAAAGCCGGCGAAAAATTTGTCGATCTGCCGACCGACGAGGAATATTTTGAGATGATCAAAGGCAGCATCACCGACCTGCTCAACTCCTCCCGCGCAGGCTGCGGAAGCATTGCCGCCGGACTGTTCCTGCGTGAATTTTGCGAGGATCGCCCATGGCTGCATCTGGATATCGCCGGAACCTCCTGGTCGGACAAACCGCTGCACGAATATGACAGCGAAGGTGCAACCGGTTCCCCGACAGCGACCCTTTATTTCCTGCTGGATCACGGCTTTCTGGCGAGATAATTGAAAGGAGGTTTCCTGATGAAAAAACCGTTCCTCGAATGTTGTGTCGATTCTGTTGAATCTGCTCTCGCCGCAAAACAGGGCGGCGCTGACCGTTTGGAGCTGTGCGCCAATCTGCTGATCGGCGGCACAACGCCGGACATTCACCTCTACCGACGCATCCGCGAAAAATGCGATATTTTAATCAATGTTCTCATCCGTCCGCGCTTCGGCGATTTCTGCTACTCCGACGAGGAATTTGAAATCATCCGCCGCGACGTCCGTCAGTTTTGTGAAGAAGGAGCTGACGGCGTCGTTATCGGCATCCTCAAGCCGGACGGCAGTCTGGATGTCGAACGCATGGCACTTTTGATGGAGGACGCAGGGAATATGCAGGTCACTTTGCACCGCGCGTTTGACGTCTGCGCCGACCCGATGCTGGCTTTGCAGCAGGCAAAACAGCTGCATATCGACACCATCCTCACCTCCGGTCAGAAGAACACCGCACTCGAAGGCGCAGACTTGCTGTGCGAGCTGGTGAAAGCCGCCGGAAACGACCTCGATATCCTGATTGGCAGCGGCGTCAAAGACAGCGTCATCGAGGTGCTTGCGCCAAAGACCGGCGCGAGCTCGTTTCATATGTCGGGCAAAATCACGCTGGACAGCCCCATGATTTACCGCAAAGAAGATGTCAGCATGGGACTGCCGCTGGTAAGCGAGTACACCCTCTGGCAGACAAGCGCTGAGGAGGTTCGCAAAGCCCGCGACGTTTTGGACGCGGTATGCCGCTAGTCGTTTACAAATCAAAACACCGTCACGCCGTACAAATCGATTCGCCGATTGATCAAGCGTGACATCAGGAGGTCTGCTATGTCTATTCCGTTCAGTTCCCTGCTGTGCCAAAAGGCTGACCAGTATTTTGAGAACGCCCGTCCGTTCTTCGGCAGCCGTGAGCAGGAAATTCTCGCCAACCTTGCAAAATGCAGCGAGGATCAGCAGATCTGCATGAAGTATCTCTACGGTACCATGCCGATCAGCGATATTGCAAACTATGATTTTTCTCTCTTTCTCTCCTACGTCGATCACGCGCTCTTTCTGCGCAAAAATATCGCGTGGTGTGAGAGCATTCCCGAGGATATCTTCCTCAACCATGTTTTATATTACCGCATCAATACCGAGGACATTGCAGACTGCCGCCGCACCTTTTACGATCTGTGCTGGCAAAGGCTGGTGCAGTCCGGCAAAACAGTCAGCATGAAACAGGCTGCCCTCGAACTCAACTACTGGTGCTTTGAAAACGCCACCTACCGCCTGACCGACGACCGCACCGCCAATCCCTTGACCGTCCTGCGCTGCGCATACGGTCGGTGCGGTGAAGAATCCACCTTCGCAGCGACCGCGTTCCGCAGCGTCGGCATCCCGACGCGCCAAATCTATACTCCACGCTGGCCGCACTGTGACGACAACCATGCTTGGATCGAGGTTTGGTGTGACGGCGACTGGCATTACCTCGGTGCGTGCGAGCCGGAGGAAACGCTGGACAAGGGATGGTTCACCGCTGCCGCTTCTCGCGCAATGATCATCCACAGCAGAATGTTTTCCGACTACGTTGAGGGCGAAGAGGTCATCACCCATGAGGGTCTTACAACCGTCTGCAACGAACTTCCCCGCTACGCAGATACGCAGACCTTTTCGATTCGGGTCGTAGACGACGAAAAGCCCGTTGAGGGGGTTACTCTGCGCATCGAACTGCTCAATTACTCCGAGTTCTTCCCCATCTCTACCCTTGTCTCTGATTCCAACGGCGAAGCCTCCATCACCCTTGGCTTGGGCGATCTGCACATTCATGCGGTGAAGGATGGAAAATTCCTGACCCGTCTGGTCGATTCGCGCAAGGAGGCGCACATCACCATCGACTTTTCTCAGGCGCATGAGCATCAGACCGACGAATTGGACGGCGCAGAATATGACGTCGTTCCTCCGAAGGATAACATGAAATTCGCAGTCCGTCTGACCGACGAGCAAAAGGAAACACAGCGCAGAAAATTTGACGCCGCAGCCGCTTTGCTCCACCAAAAAGAAAGCGGCTATCACAGCAGCGATTCTGCCGCGGTTTGCGCCAAAGCCTTGGATCTCGACGGGGCTGCCGCCGAATATGCCGCAAAAGCATTGTTCGATGCAAAGGGCAACGCCGGCGAAGTTGAAGCGTTTCTAAAATCTGCGCCAACTTTAGAAAACCGTATTCTGCGTGCAAAGCTGCTGAATGTGCTGACCACCAAGGACAAGACCGACCTCAACGCCGCCATTTTGGAAAGCCACATGAAGGACGCGCCTGCGCAGGGGAATTTGGCGGACGAAATCTATATCCCCTACCTGCTTTCTCCGCGCGTATCCACCGAGAAAATCACCGCATGGAGAGGTGCGCTTTCCAGCTTCTTCACCGACCGGCAGAAAGCCGATTTTCTGTTCAATCCAGAGCATCTGTGGAGCTGGGTCATAGAGAACATCTCCTCCAACGACGCCAGAGAGTACAGCTCCCTGATTGCCGCACCGGATAAAATCATCAGCATCGGTTTTGGCTCCCATCTCTCTAAACAGGTGCTGTTTGTCGCTGCTTGCCGCACCATCGGCGTTCCGGCGAGAATCGACCCCGAGACCCACGCTGCACAGTTCTTCCGCGAGGGCGTCTTTATCAATGTCGAACAGGAAAGCAAAGCTCCTGCCCTGCCGTTTACCCTTGTTTCCGGCGACGACACCGAATGGGTCTACTTCCAGAATTGGAGCATTGCTCTGCTGCGCGGCGGCATTTACACCACCCTCGATTTGAGTGAGCGAAGCTGGAACAACGGCAAAGTTCTGCTGGAGCTAGCCCCCGGCGAATACCGCCTGCTGACGGCAAAGAGGATGCCGAATGGTAGCTTATTCGCAAAAGAATACCGGTTTCACGTCGGAGAGGGCTTGCCAAATTCCCTCACCATCCGTCTGCGCGATGCCAAGGTTTCGGATATGCTCGAAAACATGGACATTCTGCCGTTCTCGCTTAAAGACGAAAACGGCGGCAAACTGCCTGCACAGCAGCTGACCGAGGGCAGGGCAAACATCCTGTTCTGGCTGGAGGAGGGCAAGGAGCCGACCGAGCACATCCTCAACGAGTTGATTGAGCTGCACGAGCGTTACAAAGCATTGGATGCGCAGCTGGTATTTATTTTACATAACGAGTCGGCGAAAGCCAACCACACCCTCGCCAAAGCCTTGGCGTTGCTGCCGAAGGTCACCGTCTGCTACGATGACTTCCGCGAGAACGTTTCTTCGATTGCGCGCAGGATGTACGTTGACCCCGACAAGCTCCCGCTGATCGTTGTCACCAAACCCGGGTTAAACGGCATTTTTGCAACGAGTGGATACAACGTTGGCATGGGCGATCTGCTGCTGAAAATATTGGATGAATAAGTTTTTGCTGTATTTGACAAAGCATTGTTTCATCTATCTGAGTCAACCATTTCGGTAAAAAAAAAGAGCACAGTCGTTTTGACTGTGCTCTTTTCCTTCTGCAATCACTATGCCAAAGTTACCTTATGGAAAACTTTCTTGCCTTTTTTCACGATAACATCGCCCTGCGCAAAGGTGTCCTTGCTGACAACGGCGTCAAATGCGGTCACTTTTTCATCGTTGACGCTGATGCCGCCCTGTTTGATCAGACGTTTTGCCTCTGCTTTAGACGGAGCCAGCTCGGTTCTTACCAGCAGGTCTGCAACTGCGATGCCGCCGTCGGTGAAGTTCGCTTCGCTAATCGCGGTGGTCGGCATATTTTCGGTGTTGCCGCCGGATACAAACAATGCCTTGGAAGCCTCCAGCGCTTTCTGTGCTTCTTCTGTGCCATGAACCATCTCGGTCAGCGAGAATGCCAGACGCTCTTTTGCGACGTTCAGCTGTGCGCCTTCCCAGCTTTCCATTGCTTCGATTTCTTCAATCGGAATGAAGGTCAGCATCTTCAAGCATTTGATAACATCCGCGTCATCCACATTTCTCCAGTACTGGAAGAAATCGTATGGAGAAGTTTTTGCAGCATCCAGCCAAACCGCATTGCCGGCTGTTTTGCCCATCTTCTTGCCCTGAGAGTCGGTCAGCAGGGTGATGGTCATTGCATATGCGTCTTTGCCCAGCTTGCGGCGGATCAGCTCAGTACCTCCGAGCATATTGCTCCACTGGTCGTCGCCGCCGAACTGCATATTACAGCCGTAATGCTGGAACATATGGTAGAAGTCATAGCTCTGCATGATCATGTAGTTAAATTCCAGGAAGCTCAAACCTTTTTCCATACGCTGTTTGTAACATTCTGCGGTCAGCATACGGTTGACGCTGAAGCAGGCGCCGACTTCACGCAGCAGTTCAATGTAGTTGAGGTTCATCAGCCAGTCCGCGTTGTTGAGCATCATTGCTTTGCCTTCGCCAAACTCGATGAAACGCTCCATCTGGCGTTTGAAACATTCTGCATTGTGTGCGATGTCCTCTTTTGTCAGCATCTTTCTCATGTCGGTACGACCGGATGGGTCGCCGATCATGGTTGTGCCGCCGCCGATCAGTGCGATTGGACGGTTGCCTGCCATCTGCAAACGTTTCATCAGCGTCAAAGCCATAAAGTGACCCGCTGTCAAGCTGTCGGCTGTACAGTCAAAGCCGATGTAGAAGGTTGCTTTTCCGTTGTTAATCAGTTCTTCGATTTCTTTTTCGTCGGTGACCTGTGCGATCAGACCACGGCGTTTGAGTTCTTCATAAGTAGTCATTTTCATTTCCTCCTGATTTCATATTCTACGGAGAAACTTTTTGAAAATAAAAAGTCCTCCGCTTCCAAGCCGCACAAACGGCAAAAAGCAGAGGGCGAAAAAACGCGTTACCACCTCTATTTACTGCATCCTCGCGGAATACAGCCTCAGCAGGTATCGTTTTATTAAGAACAGATACCCTGATTCGATAACGGGAATAAACCGACCGTTCCTACTGGAAAAAATTCGTTCAGACGGCAGCTCAGGGAGGTATTCGTACATTCCTGCTGCACTTCCTTGCACCAACCGGAAGCTCTCTGGGCAGCGATTAGAACCTACTACTTGTTCCCGTCAAAGCTATTGAAAAGCATTATAATACAAAGCAGCCCCTTTTGTCAAGGGAACAAAGCCATTGATACCGCTAATCTTTCAGCAGTTCTTCCCTTTTCTTTTTGGTCAAACCACCTAAAACAAGCTGATAGGATTTATTCAGCATATCTTTGAGCAGGTCGTCCGGCACATTTCCATCTGCCTTGACGGAATTCCAGTGCTGTTTGTTCATGTAATAACCCGGGATAATGTCCTCGTACTGCTGACGAAGAAAATCCCCCTCCGGTGGGTCAAGCTTCAGCGTGATATAAACCGGCTGATTCTGGTCATCAAGGCAGATTGCCGCAAACATTTTCTCGCCCAATAGATAACGAATTCAGTTCCATTCTGCCTTAAAGTCCTTGGAAACACCTTTCTTTTGCAGCAAAAACGCATCTATCCATGTATACTTCATCGCCGTTTTCCCCTTGTCATCTTTCCCATTCGTCTGCCCATGTGAGCATCTCACGCGCGTTTTCCATTGCGGTTTCGGTCAAATTCTCGCCGGAAATGATTCTGGCAATTTCCTTGACGCGCTCCTCCCCATTTAAAAGGTTGATGCGCGTAAAGGTTCGACCTCCTTCTTCCTGCTTGTGAATAAACAGATGGTGGTCCGCGTAAACCGCTACCTGTGCAAGGTGGGTGACGCAGATGACCTGACGGTTTTGGGAAACCTCTTTGAGCTTCTGTCCGATTTTCTGGGCAGCTTTACCGCTGACACCGGTGTCGATCTCGTCAAAGATAGCGGTCGCAATCTGATCCTTCTGCGCCAGCACATTTTTGATGGAGAGCATCACACGGGAAAGCTCACCGCCCGAAGCGATTTTCGCCAGCGGTCTTGGTTCTTCGCCCGCATTGGAGCTGAGCAAAAATTCCAGCTCATCCTGTCCTTCCGGCTTCCAGCCGCTTCTGCCTGCGCTCACGCTCAAACGAACCGACGGCATATTGAGGAATTCCAGTTCCTTCTTCATACGCGACAAAAATTCCTTCGCCGCGCGGTGACGCTGTGCCGTCAAAATATCCGCCGCTTCCTGCACCAGCGGCTTTAAGCGCATATATTCTTCCTGCAGCTCCTGCGCTTTTTCCTCCGAAAAGGTGATTTCCTGAAGCTGCTGCCGGCTCTTTTGCAGATAATCGAGGATTTCCTCCACCGAATTTCCGTACTTGCGTTTCAGACGGTAAATTAAATCCAATCGTTCTTCAATCAAATCCAGTTCATCCGGCTGATAGTCAATTTTATCGAGATAGCCGCTTAAATCTCCGCTGCAATCGGAAATATCATAGCTGATTTCCTCCATCTTGAGCGCGAGTTCTTCCATCTGCGGCAGAAAATGCGCCAGCTTGCCGAGATAATCGGTCAGCTCCTCGAACATTTGGATGATTCCTGTGGTGTCCTCCTCGCCGTCCAGCAGCAGCTTTGACTGGCTCAATAGGCGGATGATCTTTTCCGCATTGGCAATTTGGTCGCGTTTGAGAATCAGCTCTTCCTCTTCCCCTTGCTGCAAATTCGCCGATTCAATCTCCTTGACCTGATAGGTCAGCAGGTCAATCAAATGTTCCTTTTCGCGGTCCTTGCGGTTGATTTGTTCCAAGCGGTGCTTGACGTCAAGGATCTCATCGTACAGCTTGCGGTAGTTTTGCAGATAGCTTTCCAATCCGCCGAAGCTGTCGATATAAGCGATGTGATTTTCCGGAATGAGCAGTTTGTGGTTGTCCTTCTGCCCATGGACGTCAATGAGCATTGAAGCAATCTCCCGCAAAATTTGTACCGTCGCAGGACGTCCGTTGACCTTGCAGATATTTCTTACGCCAATCTCGCGGGAAATCAGCAGGGAATCGTCCTGCATTTCAAAGCCCATGTTCTCGATGTTGCTGCGGATATCCTGCGGCAGCTGGGTGAACAGCGCCGAGAGATACGCGCTTTCCTCGCCGCTGCGGATGATATCTTTTGTCAGACGCGCGCCGAGCACACCGTTGATTGCAGACACCAATATGGTTTTGCCTGCACCTGTTTCTCCGGTAAAGACGTTAAAGCGAGGTCCCAAATCAATCACCGCTTCCGAAATCACCGCAATATTTTTGATGTACAACTGTGATAACATAGTAAACCTCTGCTTTTCTTCTTCATTGTGGGCTTGTGCAGCCCACGCCATTATTTGACCTTCGAGAAGGTCGGAAGCTTTTCTTTAGGGGGATTCTCCCCCTTGCCCCCTTAGTTGTGGGGCTACTCGCCCCACTCCCTATTTTGACTTCGAGAAAGTCGAAAGCTTTTTGTGGGGGTTGCGACCCCCAGCCCCCCGTTTAAGCGTGGAGCTACGCGCTCCACACCGCGGTGACTTTCTTACGAAAAGAAAG
>CAMNVW010000037.1 GCA_946563605.1 uncultured Clostridia bacterium
CACCGATGATACCGAGGATGAAACCTGTGATAGAAAAACCTTTCATAAGATAACCTCCAATCATTTTAATGTCTTTCTTTGGTTGGGAATAAAATCTGAAACACAGCCGCCGCAAGGATTCAATTTTCCCTCAGAAGCTCCGAATTGTATTGAAAACGGATAAAATAGAAGCCGAAAGCTAATGTTCCTGTTTATTATCATTATTATAAGAAAAAAACATCCAAAATACAAGGGTGCAAAAATTATTTTATCATCTCTTCCAGTTGTTCCAGCGTCTTGGGGAAAGCATCGTGGGGGAGCAGTCCTTTTTGACGCAGCATTTGTGCGAATTGAAAAATCTGCGGCTGTTCCAGATTGGCTTTTTCCAAGAGCGCGCGGTCGGAAAAAATATCGTCAGGGCTGCCGTCCGCCAAAATGTGGGAATCGTGGAGGATAACCACCCTGTCCGCCCAACGGTAAGCGCGGTCGGCATTGTGGGTGGCAATCAGGATAGTGATGCCGGCGGCGGAAAGCTGCGCTAAAATATCGTCGATCATGTGGGCGTGTTTGGGGTCAAGCGCGCTGAACGGTTCATCCAGAATCAAAAGTTCCGGCTGCATCACCAGAATGTCCGCGATGGAGACACGCTTTTTCTGTCCGCCGCTTAAAAAGTGGGTGGGTTTTTGACGAAACGGTGTGATGGAAAGCTGCTCGCAAACCTCGTCCACACGGGTGCGAATGGTGCTTTCATCTAAACCGAGATTGTATAGCCCAAAGGAAATTTCACCGGCGACGCTTGCACAGAAAAGCTGATTGTCCGGTTCTTGAAAAACGATGCCGACCTTTTTCCGCAGCTCCAGCAGCCCTTTTCGAGAATAGTCGATGGGTTTGGTTTCGTATAAAATCTGACCTTCGGTGGGTTTGTATACGCCGTTTAAATTGAGGAACAGGGTGGATTTCCCTGAGCCGTTGCTTCCCATCACAGCCAGACATTCGTGGCGGTGGAGCTTCAGGTTGATGTGATCGAGTGCGAGGGTTTGATCGCTGTAACGATAGGAAAGGTCTTTTACTTCCATTAAAATTTCTTTCAAGCAAACTCCTCCTTATGATAAAATCAAGCACAGAATGGTGCAGAAGATAAGCCATCCTCCGCAAAGGATCCAGTCGCGTGCGGTGGCAGGGTAGGATTCTTCCATCACACGAATTTTTCCGTCATAAAACCGGCTTTCCATCGCGTCGTATAAAATAGAGGATTTTTTGAGGGAGCGTACCAGCATCACCGAAAGCATTTGTCCCATGCAGGAGAGCTTGGAACGAAAGCTGCGGTTGCCAAGGCGGCAGTTCTGCGCGGTTTGAATCGCGGATGCAATATCAAGCATGACGAAAATCGCGCGGTAAATCAGCAGCATCAGCTCCAGAAACAGCCGTGGACAGTGCAGCTTGCGCAAAACGGTCAGCAGGTCGGTGATGGGGGTCGTCAGAATGAGAAAATATAAGCAGGCAACGCTGGAAAAAGCGACCGTCATCAGCTGGTACCAATGCGAAAAGGAAGCCTTGCTGATACCGATATAACGTGAAAAAAACGGGATAGATAAAAGTTCCGGCGGTGTGGAGGAAACGAAAAATAAAATCGCCACAGAGCTGAGCATCAAAAAGACAAACGGCATGAGCATCAGGTGAAAATATTTTTTGGCAGAGACGTTTGCAAACCGCAGGGTACAGAACATCATGAACAAAAAAACCAGCATACAGACGTTTGTCTGACGAAAACCGACGCAGAGCAGCAAAGACCCCACCGAAAACAGCGATTTTACAGCGGGGCTTTTTTGACGGATGGGGGAAGAGTACGCAAGTTTATCAAGCAAGATCATCAAAAAAACTGCCTTTCTGAAAATTGGGTGAGGACAGGGAAAAGTCCTCACCCAACTATTTTTGTATCAAAATCATTTTTTCTGTATTTCTTTTCTATCAATAGACAAATCAACTGCACTACCGGTTATTTCTGATATTTCTTTTTGGCAGCAAGGTATCCAAACCCGAAGCAGAGAATTCCGGAACCGATTGCCGCTTGTACGCAGAACAGCAAGCTTTCTGTTTCACCGCCTGGCGGTTCCAAAATGCTTTCTGCCCACGGTTGATAATCGGGGTCAATCTCAAGGATCGCTTCTTCAGCAGCGCCGTCCGCACCGCCGAATTCGGAATCTTTGATCTTCATCAGTGGGAATACTGCGATGATAACACAGAGCAGCAGTAAGATTGCAATGGTTTGTTTTACAGATTTTGTCATGGCAGATACCCCCTTAGTAGTTTGCGTAAGCCAGCTCGGAAAGTTCGCTGGAAGCGTAGGATTCAAACGCAAGGATGACAACGACCGAGAGCAGACCTTCCACAATCGCAAGAGGGATCTGTGTGACGGCAAAGATGCCCATAAAGGTGGCGATGGATGCCGTTACGCCGCCTTCTGCGCTGGGATGTGCAATACCAAGCTGTACGCTTGTAATGCAGTAGGTGAACAAATCTCCCAAAGCGGTTGCCAGGAAAACAGAAACGGATTTGTTGACCTTGTATTTTCTGCAAAGACGGTAAACGCCGTAGCTCAAAAACGGACCGGCAATCGCCATCGAGAAGGTGTTCGCACCCAAGGTGGTCAGACCGCCGTGTGCGAGCAGCAGCGCTTGAAACAGCAAAACGATGACGCCGATGACGCACATCGCAGCAGGACCGAACAAAATCGCACCCAAGCCGGTGCCGGTCGGATGAGAGCTGGAGCCGGTGACGCTCGGCAGCTTCAAGGAGGAAAGCACAAAGGCGTATGCACCTGCCATTGCGAGAATCAGCAGGGTCTTGCGGTGCTGGGAAACCGTCTTTTTGATGGAGATAAATCCGGCAGCCAGAAACGGCAGACACAGCGCGCCCCATGCAATCGCGTGCCCCATTGGAAGATACCCTTCCATGATGTGCATTGCGCTGGCGCTGGTTGGCATCGCAAAGAGCAATGCGGCGGCAACGCTGAGGGTGAACAGACGTTTTTCACTTTTTTTCATGGTTTAAACCATCCTTTCCGCACCAAAACGGTGCAGAACCGAAACAGGGCAGTTTCGGCTCACAATTTTCATTCCCGACAGACGCCATAAAACAAGAAAAACCTTTTGGAATTTTCCAAAAGGCGTACAAAATATAAGGAATCTGTCGGATTCCCAATTTTTACGCCTACCATCTTCCATAGTAAGTGTAAGTGCTCTGTCAGGCAGGTCTTCTGGCTTCGGCGTCATCAAAGCGGACCATCTTCCCACAAACGACAGAATATTGACAACATCAGCATCCGTTTTGTTTGCAGTGATTTTTCAGTCTGTTCTCTTCCGGTACAGCAGTGGAGACTGCGCGGGCTGTTCCCGACTTCCCTATTCTCAAGCAATTTCCGCAAAGGAAACTGTTTTGCACCCAACAGAGTTAAATTGTAGAGGCGAAGTTTTTCTTCGTAAAAACAGCATAGCATAACCGGCGGAAAAATGTCAATGACCTGATAAAATAAATTTATTTTATCTGTTAATAGCGCATAAAAAACAGGCGGCAGAGCTTGCTCAAAAGGGTAAAAAGAGCTATAATAAAAGTGGATCAATGTGTACGGAAACCGCCTTTGTGGGATTGAATAAGAAAGAAGTATAAAAATAGTAAAGTTCTACAAAAACGAATCAAACTGAAAATCTATTCAAAATGTGTCTTGAAAAGCACAGGGAATGGTGCTATGATGTACTCGAGAAGAATACATCAGCAAAGCTGTGTATTCCATACAAAGACAATTATTCTCTTTCCGGCGGACAAAAAACGTCAAACAGAGAAAAATAGAAAGGGAGATTACAATGAACGACAACAAAATGTGGGCTCTTGTAAAAGAAAGCGCAGCTCCTGGTCTTGCTCTGAAAAGAGTAGAAATCCCAGAAGTTGGCACCAATGATGTTAAGATCAAAATTCACAAGACCGCTATTTGCGGTACAGACGTACACATCTACCAGTGGAATGAGTGGGCTCAGCACACCATCGCTGTTGGTCAGACCGCAGGTCATGAGTATGTTGGTGAGATCGTAGAGGTTGGTTCCGGCGTACAGGGCTTCAAGGTTGGCGACATCGTTTCCGGTGAAGGACATATCACCTGCGGTCAGTGCCGCAACTGCCTGGAAGGTCACAAAGAAAACTGCCAGAACGCAAAAGGCGTTGGCGTAAACCGCAACGGCTGCTTTGCAGAATATCTGGTTATCCCATCTTCCAACGTATGGCCGACAAACCCGAATATTCCAGAAGAAATGTATGCTATTTTCGATCCATTCGGCAACGCTACCCATACAGCTCTGTCCTACGATATGCTGGGTGAGGACGTTCTGATTACCGGCGCAGGTCCAATCGGTATCATGGCAGCAGCAATCGCAAAATTCTCCGGTGCAAGACACGTTGTAATCACCGACCTCAACGAGTACCGTCTGGATCTGGCGAAAAAACTGGGCGCAACCAGAACAGTTAACCTGACCAAAGAAAAGATTTCTGACGTTATGGCAGAACTCGGCATGAAGGAAGGCTTCGACGTTGGTCTGGAAATGTCCGGTGCAGCTCCTGCTCTCAACGATATGATCGCAAACATGAAACACGGCGGCAAGATTGCTCTGCTGGGTCTTCAGAAACCAGGCGTTGGCGTTAACTGGGAAACCATTATCTGGAATGGTCTGAACATCCGCGGTATCTACGGACGTAAGGTTTGGGATACCTGGTACAAGATGACCACAATGCTGGAAGCTGGTCTTGATATTTCCGGTATCATCACCCACAGAATGAACATCAAAGACTACAAGAAAGGCTTTGACGCTATGATTTCCGGTCAGTCCGGTAAAGTAATCCTCAACTGGGTGGACATTGACAAACTCGAAGCACCGTCACTGGTTTGCTAAACTGTTACAGTAAATAATAAGAAAGGGTTGTTTTTGAAATGGCACGCAAAAACGACATTCTGAGCATTTATACTAAAGAAGTTGAAGACATTAAAGCAGCTGGCCTTTTTAAAGGTGAGGTTCCAATCGTATCTCCACAGAGCGCAAAGGTACAGCTGGAGGACGGCAGAACCGTTATCAATATGTGCGCAAACAACTACCTTGGTCTTGGCGACAACCAGAGACTGATTGACGCTGCTAAGAAAACATATGATGAAAGAGGTTACGGCGTTGCTTCCGTACGTTTCATCTGCGGTACACAGGATATTCATAAACAGCTCGAAAAGAAGATTTCCAGCTTCCTGGGTACAGACGATACCATTCTGTATTCCTCCTGCTTCGATGCAAACGGCGGTCTGTTTGAAACAATCCTGACAGCTGATGACGCTGTTATCAGTGACGAACTCAACCATGCTTCCATCATCGACGGCGTACGTCTTTGCAAAGCAAAGAGATTCAGATACAAAAACAACAACATGGAAGACCTCGAGGCAAAACTGAAAGAAGCTGACGAAGCTGGCGCAAGAATCAAACTGATTGCTACCGACGGCGTATTCTCCATGGATGGTATCATCTGCAACCTGAAAGGTGTTTGCGACCTGGCAGATAAATACAATGCTCTGGTTATGGTTGACGACAGCCATGCAGTTGGTTTCGTTGGCAAACATGGTCACGGTACTGCTGAACACTGCGGTGTTGAGGGTCGTGTTGACATCATCACAGGTACACTGGGTAAAGCTCTCGGCGGCGCATCCGGCGGTTACACAAGCGGACGCAAAGAGATCATCGACCTTCTCAGACAGAGAAGCCGTCCATACCTGTTCTCCAACTCCCTGGCTCCAGCAATCGCAGGCGCTAGCATCGAGATGTTCAATATGCTCGAAGAAAGCACTGCTCTGCGTGACCATCTGGAAGAAGTTACAGGTTACTATCGTGATCGCCTCGTTAAAGAAGGTTTTGACGTTATCCCAGGCACACATCCATGTGTACCAGTAATGCTTTACGATGAAGTTACCGCAGCTGAGTTTGCTGAACGCATGAGAGCAAAAGGCTGCTACGTTGTAGCATTCTCTTATCCAGTAGTTCCAAAGGGCAAAGCAAGAATCCGTACCCAGGTTTGTGCTAGCCATACCAAAGAAGATGTTGACTTCGTTGTTGAATGCTTCAAAGAAGTTAGAGCAGAAATGGGTCTCTAAGATCAATTTAACGCTTAATCAAAAAGACATCGGTTTTATAACCGATGTCTTTTTCTTTTTAGGAAAAGATGAATTGCAGCGCAAACAGAGGGAATTTTTAAAAAAATTCTATTGGGTGTCAATGATGGCGGTGTTTGTATTTTATTGAAAAATGGGATGGGATATGGTACAATAAAAAAACAGGAAACAACCATACATTCTTGTGAAAGATAACGAAAGGATCGTGCATATGGGTATTATTAAAACAGCAATGAACGCAATCGGCGGCAGCTTTGCGGATCAGTGGCTCGAATATATCAAAGCAGGCAGTATGGACGCACAGACGGTGATGACGGCAGGCGTCAAAGCAAGAGGACGTGACCGCAGAAACGAAAATACAAGAGGCTCTGCGGATTACGTCAGCGACGGTTCTCTGATTGAGGTTGGCGTCAATCAGTTTATGATTTTGACAGACGGCGGCAAAATTGTCGATTTTACCTCCGAACCAGGTTACTATAAGGTGGACAACAAAAGCGCGCCTTCGATGCTGAATGGACAGTTTTCCGAAACGATTCAAGAAACCTTTGAGCGTTTTCGTTTTGGCGGTGTGCCATCCCGTTCGCAGAAGGTGTACTTCATCAATTTGCAGGAAATCAAGGATATTGCTTTTGGCACACCGAATCCAATCAACTATTTCGATAATTTTTATAACGCGGAGCTGTATCTGCGTACAAACGGATATTTTTCCATCAGAATTACCGATCCAATCAAATTCTATGCGGAGGCGATTCCGAAGAATATGGATTATGTCCGCATTGAGGATATCCAAAAGCTGTACATCGCTGAATTTTTGACGGCATTCCAGACTGCGGTTAACAAGATGTCTGTGGATGGTATCCGAATCTCCCACGTTACCTCTAAGGCAATGGAACTGGCGCAGTATATGGGAGCGGTTCTGGACGAAAGCTGGAACGAAAAGCGCGGCATGAAGATAGAATCGGTCGGCATTGGCAGCATCACTTATGATGAACAATCGAAAAAGCTGATCAATATGCGAAACGAAGGCGCGATGCTTTCCGACCCAGTCATCCGCGAAGGCTATGTGCAGGGTTCTGTCGCAAGGGGAATGGAAGCCGCAGGCTCTAATAGATCCGGCGCGACAGCAGGCTTTTTCAATATGGGAATGGGGATGCAGCAGGGCGGCGGCTTTGTTGCAGCGGCAAGCGAAGCAAATCGTGCGCAAGCACAGCAGGCTTCCCAGCAACAGCAGGTCTCTCAGCACCAGGCAAACGCAGATGAATGGACTTGTTCCTGCGGTAAAAAGAATAGCGGCAAATTCTGCATGGAGTGCGGCAAACCGAAACCATCCTCCGAAGTGTGGATTTGTTCCTGCGGCACAGAGAATACGGGCAAATTCTGCATAGAGTGCGGTAAACCCAAGCCATCCGGTTCTGTTTGTCCAAACTGCGGATGGAAGTCCGATACGCCGGCAAAATTCTGTCCGGAATGTGGAACCAAAATCGGCTAACGCAGAAACAGAAAGCAAATAAAGGGGGAAGGGATATGGAGGTTATTACCTATCAATGTCCTAACTGTGCGGCGCCGCTTGAATTTAACAGTGAAACACAAAAGTGGGACTGTAAATTTTGTCTGTCCTCTTTTGAGGAAAGCGACCTGCAGAAGATGCAGACGCAGGAAACGGCAGAACCGGAAGAATCCGAACAGGATGATCAGGAGCAGACAGGGCAGAAGTGTTATTTTTGCCCGAATTGCGGTGCGGAGATTGTGACGGATGAAAGCACCGTCGCATCTTTCTGCACCTTCTGCGGCAATCCGGTGGTGCTGCCCAAAAAGATGGACGGTTTATTCCGACCGCAGCAGGTCGTTCCGTTTCAGCTCAACAAAGAGCAGGCAAAACAGGCGTTGTATCAGCTTTGCAGAAAGAAACCGCTTCTGCCAAGGGATTTTACCGATAAGGCGCACATTGAAAAGGTGACGGGTATCTATGTTCCCTTTTGGTTAAACGACTGCTATGTCAATGCAAATTTGCAGGCGACAGGGGAACGGGTGAGCAGCTGGAAAAAAGGCGATACCCAATATACCAAAACGGATGTTTATGCACTTTTCCGCACAGGCTCCTTTATCTATCGGGATATTCCGTCGGATGCCTCGAAGAAAATGGATGACGATATGATGGACGCTTTGGAGCCGTTTTCCTTTGAGGAACTCAAAGAGTTTCAGATGCCATATCTTTCCGGTTACTTTGCGCAAAGGTACGATGTGTCAAAGGAAGAGTGCCGCGAGCGCGTGAAAAAACGGATCGAGCAAAGCACCAAAGAAAAACTGCGGGAGACCTGCTTGCATTATACGGCGGTGCAGGTTTCATCAAGCAGTGCAGATATCATCAAAGCAGACAGCAAGTATGTCATGCTGCCGGTGTGGCTGCTCTACACCAAGTATCACAGCAAAGATTATCTGTTTGCAATGAACGGGCAGACCGGAAAGATGGTCGGAGAACTGCCCATGAGTATCCCGAAGGCATTCCTGATTGGCGGCATCATTGCAGTGGCAACCACCATCCTCGGCACGATAGGGGGGCTGCTGCTATGCTAAAACGATTTTTGACCTTGAGCTTGACAATCTTGCTGCTGTTTGCCTGCAACGTTCCTGTGGGTGCTGTACGGGCGGATTTGCCGCTTGGCTTGGGAGAAATACGCATCATAGATAATGCAGATCTGCTTAGCGAACAGGAAGAAAAACAGATAGAGGAATACGGCGAACAAATTGCGCAGGAAACAGGCTTGATCGTCCTGATTCAAACGACCAACAGCACCAACGGCAAAGAAATCAGGCGGTATCTTGCGGATGCGTATGAAGATTTAGGCTACAACGATTCTATGCCGTCGATTATGTTGGGAATCGACATGGGAAACCGCGAATTAGCGGTTGTCACAAGTATTGTTTCCGAGGAATATTTTCCGGTTAAAAAGACAAACGCAATGGTGGACGATGTAACAGACTATCTGTCCGACGGAGAATATCAGCGTGCGGCAAAGAAGTTTTTGGATGAAACATATGAAACGATACGCAATTACGGTGTCAAGCCCGTCAAGGAAATTGTGCTCATTTCGCTGGGTGCGGGCGTTGTGCTTGCACTCATCGTGGTTGCGGTGATGGTTGCTGTACATCCGAAGCTCTCCAACAATCAAGTCTCGGCATCCCGATACCTTGCATCCAAGGTGCAGATGCACGAGCACAGGGATCAATACCTTAGAAGCCATACAGCGGCTGTCAAAATAAACAGCAATACCGGCGGTAGCTCTTCTGGAGGAAGGTTTTCAAGCTCTTCTGGAGGACATTACAGCGGCAGTTCCGGTAAATTTTAAAGTGGATATAAACAACAAAAGCTCCGGCAAATGCCGGAGCTTTTGTTTTAAATGAAAAGGAAATTGAAGAAGGAATATCGAAATGAAATCCCCTAAATCAAGAGATTATTCAGCATCCATGAATGGGTAAGCAATATCAGTGGAAGGAACAAAAGTCTCTTTGATGGTTCTTGGGCTGATCCAACGATAGAGGTTCAGCATGCTGCCTGCTTTATCGTTTGTACCAGAAGCACGAGCACCACCGAATGGCTGCTGACCAACAACTGCACCGGTTGGTTTGTCGTTGATGTAGAAGTTACCAGCTGCATTGGAGAGAGCTTTTTCCATCATAATAATAGCTTCTCTATCCTGAGAGAAGATAGCACCGGTCAGACCATATGGAGAAGCTGTGTCACAGATCTTCAGGGTCTCATCCAGTTTGTCATCTTCGTAAACATATACAGTCAGAACTGGGCCAAAGATTTCTTCAACCATAGTCTTGAAGTTAGGAACTTTTGCTTCGATAACGGTTGGTTTTACAAAGTAACCCTTGGAACCATCGTAACCGCCGCACAGAACGTCAGCATCAGCAGAAGCGTTTGCATAGTCGATGTACTCGGAAATCTTGTCAAAGGAAGCTTTGTCAATAACAGCAGCCATGAAGTT
>CAMNVW010000038.1 GCA_946563605.1 uncultured Clostridia bacterium
CTTTTCTCTTGCAAAAAGGTTCTCGAGCTCTCCCAAGGAGCGCCTGACGATAAGGCATTTCGCACTCTGCGGAGTGCGAGCAAGAGCTCCGCTCCTGCACCTCGCAATTTTTTGAAAAAAATTGAGTAAAACTTTTGTTTTTTACGCAAACGAGCAAAGCTCAAAGCCTGTTGATTTCTTCTCTGACAAAGAAGAAAGGACAGGCTTTTTTTGCGGTCAATAAAAGCGAGACAAAGTAGGTTTTTTGACGGTCAATAAAAGCGAGACAAAGTAGGTTTTTGACGGTCAATAAAAGCGAAACAAAGTAGGTTTTTTGACGGTCAATAAAAGCGAAACAAAATGGGTTTTTTGATGGTCAATAAAAGTGAAACAAGGTGAGCTTTTTTGACTTGCAATCAGGTGCTTTTATGATATAATAAGACTGTTATGGAGATTTTCATTTTTTGGAGGATGTACAAGGACAATATTTCCGTTTTTTGAAAGAATCTTTCCAAAAAAGAATAGATGAGGTGAGATTTTTGAAGCCTGATCCGTTAGGATGTATTTTGATACAGCAAAAAATAAAGTGCAGGACAGGCTTTGGAAACAAGGTGTGAAAAGACTGCCCTGAAAAAATAGGAGGGGCGGTTCATGCTGAATTTTTATAAAACTGTGGAAAACCGTGTGCGACAGATACAGATGCTCGAGGATGGCTGCTGGGTATGTGCGATTTGTCCGACAGAGCAGGAGGTTCGGTATCTGGTCGATGTATTGGGACTGGAACAGGACTTTGTGCGCGCCGCACTCGATGAAGAGGAAAGTTCCCGTGTTGAATCGGAGGATGACCAGACGCTGGTCATTGTGGACGTGCCGATTGCGGAAAAACAGGATGAAGAAAAAACGATTGTTTATTCTACCATGCCAATGGCGATCATCTCCAACAACCGTTTTATTACAACAGTCTGTCTGCGCGAAAACGCAGTTGTGACGGAAATCAGTCAGGGACTGGTAAAAAATATCCAGACACATATGCGCACCCATTTTTTACTGAGCATCCTGCTGCGTATCGCGACACGATTTTTGCAATACTTAAAACAGATCGATAAAATTTCTTATACAACCGAAAACTTGCTGCACAAGACCATGCGAAACAAAGAGCTTGTGCAGATATTGGGACTGGAAAAATCGTTGGTTTACTTTTCTACTTCGCTCAAATCCAACGAGGTCACCTTGGAAAAGATTCTGCGCGGCAGGATCATCAAGCTGTATGATGAGGATGAGGAGCTGCTGGAGGATGTCATCATTGAGGTCAAGCAGGCGATTGAAATGTGCTCGATTTATTCCAACGTCCTTTCCAATACAATGGATGCGTTTGCGTCTATTATTTCCAATAACCTGAATATCGTGATGAAGGTGCTGACTGCATTGACCATCGTCATGGCGCTGCCAAATATGGTGTTCGGACTGTATGGTATGAATGTAAGTGGTCTGCCTTTTCCGAATTTCTGGTTTGCGATGCTGGTTGCCGGCATTTTGGTGGCGGTATGCGTGATTATCCTATGGAAGAAGGATATGTTTAAATAGCGGTTTTTTTAGAGGACAAAGCCTTGTGAGAGTATGACCGCGCGTATTCTTATTTTTTGAAATCTTCACCGGAATTTTCATGGAAAAAATTCCGGTAAAAACATTGACAGATACACAAGCAGGCGAACCGTAGTATTCAGGCAAATTTGAGCCATACTAAACCTGCGAAAGCCGATATGGTGCTGAACACCTCGACAGAAAGGTCGGCAAAAAACAAGAGTAAGGGGAGTCAGCCTTGGAAAAATATGTAATCAATGGCGGAAAAACGCTTCATGGTGAAGTGGAGATCAGTGGAGCAAAAAATGCGGCAGTTGCGATTATCCCGGCAACTGTTCTGGCGCAGGACATCTGTGTCATCGAAAATGTACCAAATATCAGTGATGTTGCCATCCTGTTTCAGATATTGACCAACTTAGGCGCAAAGGTGCGCTATTTATCTAAAAACACCGTTGAAATCGACACCCGAAATATCAGTGAACCGGTCGTTCCTTACGAATCTGCACGCCATCTGCGCGCCTCCTATTATTTCCTTGGCGCATTTTTGGGCAGATTTGGTGAGGCGCACGTTTCTCCGCCTGGGGGCTGCAACTTCGGTGTCCGTCCGATTGACCAGCACATCAAGGGCTTTGAAGCGTTGGGCGCTCAAGTGACCACCGATTACGGCTTTATCAATGCGACCAGTGAGGAGCTGTTTGGCTCGCACATCTATCTGGATGTGGTTTCGGTGGGCGCAACAGTCAATATTATGCTGGCGGCAGTGCGCGCAAAGGGTCTTACCATTTTGGAAAACGCGGCAAAAGAACCGCACATTGTTGACCTTGCAAACTTCCTGAACTCGATGGGTGCGGATATTCGCGGCGCCGGTACAGACGTTATCAAGATTCATGGCGTCGATATTATGCACGGCACCAATTACCCGATTATTCCTGACCAGATCGAGGCGGGAACCTACATGACCATCACCGCCGCTGTGGGCGGAGAAGTACTGGTGAAAAACGTCATTCCAAAGCATTTGGAGGCAATCACCGACAAATTGATTCAGGTGGGCTGTGAGATTGAGGAATACGATGATTCCATTCTGGTCAAACGCACCGGAAAATTGACAAAGACCAACGTAAAAACACTGCCGCATCCGGGTTTCCCGACCGATATGCAGCCGCAGATGACCACGCTGCTTTCCATTGCAGAGGGAACGAGCATTGTGACCGAAGGCGTGTGGGACAACCGCTTCAAGTACGTTGACGAGCTGCGCCGCATGGGTGCCAAGATTCAGGTGGACGGAAAGGTCGCTGTCGTAGAAGGCGTTGAACAGCTCAGCGGCGCACAGGTAAAAGCGCTTGACCTGCGTGCCGGCGTTGCGCTGGTGCAGGCTGCGCTGAGTGCGAAGGGCAGCTCGGAGATTGAAGATATTCATTGGGTCGAAAGAGGCTATGAGGATTTGATCGGCAAGCTGCGCGCGCTGGGTGCGGACATCAAAAAGGTAATGATTCCTGACAGCACGTCCTTTGCCAAAAACGCGTAGACAAAACGATTGAGTAATGAAAAAAAGCAGCGCCCTTTCACAAAAAAGGGCGCTGCTTTTCATCTCTATTTATGCAGGAGTTATTCCAGTCCGTTTGGATTTTTGGAGATAAAGTCCCAGCTGCTCTGGCACATATCGTCGATGGTGCGGGTAGCTTCCCAGTGAAGCAGTTCCTTCGCTTTGGAAGCGTCTGCATAGCAGGAGGCAATGTCACCTGGGCGGCGGTCGGTGATTCGATAGTTGATCTTGTGTCCGCAAGCCTTTTCAAACGCATGAACGATTTGCAGAACGCTGGTGCCGTTGCCGGTGCCAAGGTTGATTGCCTGTACACCGGTGTGTTCCATGCTGTAATCAATCGCCTTTAAGTGACCTAAAGCGAGGTCGACAACGTGGATGTAATCGCGGACGCCGGTGCCGTCAACGGTGTCGTAATCATCTCCGAAAACGCTGAGCATTTCGCGTTTGCCGATGGCAACCTGAGAAATGTATGGGAGCAGGTTGTTTGGGATACCGTTCGGGTCCTCGCCGATCAGTCCGCTTTCATGTGCGCCGATAGGGTTGAAGTAGCGCAGAAGGACAACGCTCCAATCAGGGTCGGCAACGTGCAGGTCGGAAAGGATCTGCTCGATCATGACCTTGGTGTATCCATAAGGGTTGGTTGCGGAGGTGGGCATTTCCTCGCGGAACGGAACAGGGTTGTTCATGCCGTAAACGGTCGCGGAGGAGGAAAAGACGATGCGTTTGCACCCGTGTTCCTTCATACTCTGGCAGAGCATCAGGGTGCCGGTGATATTGTTATGATAATATTCAAGCGGCTTGGCAACGGATTCTCCGACTGCCTTGAATCCTGCAAAGTGGATGACAGCGTCGATCTTCTGTTCAGCGAAGATGCGGTCGATGGCAAGCTTGTCAAGCAGATCCGCCTGATAAAAAACAGGACGGACGCCGGTGATTTTTTCGATGCGGTTTAATACCTCCGGTTTGGAGTTGGAAAAGTTGTCCACAATGACAACTTCTTTTCCAGCCTGGATCAATTCTACAACGGTATGACTGCCGATAAATCCGGTGCCGCCGGCAACTAAAATAGCCATATTGTTAAGCTCCTTTTTGAATGAGAATTGGATGGACAAATTATTTGGTTTCAGTATACCCTTTTGGCAAGGGCAGTGTCAACGATTCTTTATGCGGGCAAGATGCAGACGGGACTACTCTCCGTACGCCTGCGGATAAGCGGCTTTTGCAATTTTTGCAAGCTCGTCGATCATTGGAAGTCCCTGCATACGAACGGCGGTAAAATCAATCGGATACAGCTGACCGGAGAGCGCCGCAGGGGACTGCGCGTAGATTTCGCTTTCAAAGATCTGTTCTTGAGGCAGGTTCTGGTCGTAAAAGATAATTTCTGGCGTCAGCACCTCGGTTTCGACCTCAGGATATTTCCATCGGGAGCCGAGTTCACCGAGATTATACAGCCCTATCATGTCGAGCATCTGTCCTTCAAAGCTTTCGCCGGTTGCCATGGTGTAGTCCGGCTGAGCAAGGTAGACAACGCTTTTGCGGTTCGCAAGCTTTGCATAACCAGAAGCAGGACTGATGGCGTTGTCGAGCTTTTGCTGGTAGTTTGTCAAGAATTCGTCCGCACGCGCAGTGCCTTCCGACCCATAGCAAAGGGTGAACAGCTGGCGGTAGCGCGTTTTGATTTCATTGATATTCTGCGGGCGGGAAAAGGTGATGACCCCAATGCCCTGTTCGGCAAGCTCGTCCATCTGGTTTTGCCGCATTTGGGAGGACACAAGGACCCAGTCCGGCTTTTCGGTGATAATTTGCTGGCAGTCTGCGTTGAGAGCCGTTCCACACACCTTCGCGCCGGAAACAGATACGCCGCTGGGAGCATTGTCGCTCACACCACAAATCAGGCTTGCAACGCCGATGTCCTCCAGCGCCTGAATCAGGTCCGCTGAAAGCACGACCAGCCGGTGTGGCTTGGAGGGGATGATATAGCTGTTTTGCGCAATCTCCAGCTTGACAGGGAAGGATTCCGTTTCCGTCAGCTCAGAATGATTCTGGGGGGTGGCTTCGTTCTCTTTTTTAGAAAAGAACGGAACATCTGGAAAAGAGCAGGAACAAAACAAAATTGCCGACAGACACAGACAAAGGAGCGACATAAAAAATGATTTGATCGTTGTATTCATTCCGCAGAATCCTTTCTATAAAAACAGGCGAGTCTCGCGGTATATTCCCACAAGTCTGCATTTTTTTGACCGTATATATTGATAATTCTATTGTAACTTTCGGCGGCGTTAATGTCAATCACGCAGTACTTTTGACGGGGCTTTTGAAAAAAATATTGCCGCAAAAACATTCCGCCAAAATTAGGGGATGGAAATTTTCCGCATGATATGAGATAATAAAACTGTTTTGAAAGAAATGAGCAAGGTACGCCTTTTGGGAAAATTCCGACCGGAAGGCGTATACCGGCAAGGGAGGAAAACTCTTGTGATTATTATGGATTTGGAATGGAATTACAGCGCAGCCAAGGGTGAACCTCAGCTGCAAAACAAGACGATTAAATTTGAAATCATTCAAATCGGTGCGGCGATGGTGGACGGCGGGGGAGAAATCCAAAAGACCTTCGACCAATTGATCGCGCCGACGGTACATCGGACGATGATGCCCAAGGTGAGCGAGCTGACCGGCATCACCGACCAAAAGCTGATTGGTCAGCCGAATTTTCAAACGGTGTGGAAAGAATTTTCCGAGTGGATGGGTGAGGAAAAGGAGATCCTTTTCTGGGGCAACTGTGACCGCGCGGTGCTGCTTTCCAACCTGCTGTTTTTTGGCTTTCCCGGCGGGGATGATTTGATTTTATACGATTTGCAGGCATTGTTTGACAAAGCCTTTTTAAAGAGCAACCAACAAACCGCTTTAAGCAGTGCCTTGTCGGCGCTGAGGCTGACGCCGTATGGACAGTATCATTCTGCGCTGTCCGATGCGGTGAACGCCGCTTTTATCTTTAAGACACTGGGTGGGGAAGCGTTTCTGCGCAAAAACCAGAACAAGCTCAAATTACAGCGCAAAAAGAAAAAGGACCCATCGGAAGATGGCGACCTGATCTTGGAGCGCGTGTTTCAGAATGTGACGGATTACCGGCAGGTTCGTCCGCGCATCGAGCGTGAGCTGGCTTCCCAATTCAAAGGAGAGGTGAAAGAGATCCTACCTGGATTTTACCGCAATCACAAAAAGATATGGGCATATCAGTCGGACGATTGCCTGATTAAGGTAACGAGCCGCAGCCGACCTTCACAAAGCGGCGAGGGCAAAGATTTTGTGGTGCGCTTTTTCCAGATTGAGCGCGCGCAGCTGGAGCTTCTGCGTCAGTGCAGCCGCAAGCAGGGAGACAATCCTGTCCGCCGCCGAAAACGAAACCGCGGGCATTTTTAAAAGAAAAGGATAAAAAGTGTTTGGAAGATGTATCATGCGCCTCTGCGCAGCATATACTGTAAGATGAGATCAATGCAGAGGAGAATTTATTTTGAAACAGAGCTTTTTCCAAACAATTTCCCGCAGCGAAAGTGCAGATGTGGAGTCCTGCCGCAGGTTGTATGAGAACTGCCGTCAATGGCTGGAAAGCGAAGGGGATGTGGACGATTTTATTTTTTATCAGTCTGAACATTCCGTGAGCGAAAAGTGAGATTTTGACGTTTTGTTAAAACTCATTAAAATAAAAACTAAATGTATAGTGCGGGAGCGCACAGCAGGCTGTAAGACCAATCAAAAAAGCCGCATGGAGTTTCCATGCGGCTTTTTTGCGTTTTAACGAATGTGGTTTTCATAGACTGCGGTGTAGGCATCGTCCTGCACAAGGTAAACGGTGTCGATATCCTCGTCAAAAATACCCGAGTGGACAAACTCCTGAATATCCGAATCGAGGACAAATTTGACGCAGGTTCCGCAGGAGGAGCTGAGTTTTCTTGGAACAGGCATCAGCATCGGTTTTTGACCGCTGCTTTTGAGCTGCCTTTGGAAATTCACCGCCGCGAAGTGGGTGAAAAAGGTTGCAATGTAGGTCAATTTTACCATCCTTTGTTTTGATGTTTGAAGGCGGAAAATGCCGCCTACTATATAGTATACGCCCAAAGAAAAAAATTCAAGTAAAAGCGTCCGGTTTTGCGGACGTTTTTACTTGAATTACATAAGATTTATTTGCTTAAAATCAGGCGGTAATCTTCTCCGTCCTCTTGTACGGTGACCTTGAAGCCTGCGTTCGCTGCAAAACGGGTGACGTTTTCTTTTGCAGTGCCGTTGTCAACCAGCACTTCGTACTGGCTGCCGCCTTTTTCTACGGCTTTTTTGGTCATCAGTACCGGCTGCGGACAGGAAAGACCGCGTGCGTCAACAATTTCTTTGTTAGCCATAAGTCCTTAGCTCCTTTTTGATGGTATCATGTGTTAAGAGTTTTTATTTGCTTTTGCAGTGTTCAGTGCAGCAACTGCCAGCATAACAACAAGACCGATGATGACAGCAACTTTGCCGTTGACGGATGGTCCGCCGATGGATTCAGCAGAAGCAGCTGCGCCGGCAAGACCGAAGTTGTGTGCAAACGCTGCGCCGACAATGTAACCGAGAACGGTTACTGCGGAGTCGGTGTTGCCTTCGCCGGTCAGGATCAGCTGACGAAGCGGACAACCGCCCAGCAGAACGGAGCCAAGACCAACGATCAGCATACCCATGAAGTTCCACAGATGTACCGAGTGAGCGATAGGCTGACCTGCAAAACCGAGGTGGAAGTTGCCGGTGACAAGATTGCCGATGAGAGCTGCAACGAAGATGGTGATGAAACCAAGCAGCAGCTTGAAGTCTTTGAACATCACGAGGTCACGGATGCCGGCAACCATGCACATACGGGATTTCTGGCAGAGAGCGCCGACAACAAGACCTGCAATCAAAGCGATGATGATTGGAGCGTGCATCGAACCAGGACCGTTTTCGCTGAAAGCGAACAGGGAAGGAACAATCAGCACCAGAACAAACAGGAATACCAGTGCAACAGGAAGTGCGAAGGCTTCGGATTTTGGAAGCTTATAGGTGCGTTTGAGGGTGAAGCCTTTATTCAGGAAGAAGATGCCGATAAGGATACCGACAGCAAATCCCAGCAGACCAACAACAGCGTTGAGGTCGCCGCCGCCCAGACGAAGAACCATTCTCAGTGGGCAGCCGAGGAATACCAGTGCGCCAATCATAACGAAGGCACCAAGGAAGAATCTGATTGCAGGCGCGGAACCGCCTTTTGGGGAAAACTCTTTGCCGATCATTGCCATCGCCATTGCGCCGACGACCAGACCGACTACCTCAGGACGGAAATACTGTACAACTGCTGCGGAGTGCAGTTTGGTTGCACCGGCAATATCGCGCAGGAAGCAGGCAATACAAAAGCCCATGTTTTTCGGGTTGCCCAGCGCGACCAATACAACCGCGATCAATCCGATGACGGCGCCGGTGATAACAATACCAGCGTATGCTTTTTTCTCTTTCATAAACACATCTCTCTTTCTTTTGCTCTTTACAAAGATGGCGGAAGGGAAAGCGTTAAACACCATCTTTTTAACGCTTTCCAGTGTATACCAATTTAAAAGAAAAGAAAAATCGTTTTTATCTATCAGCCTTTAAAAATGAATAGAAGTTATTAATAATACTGGAAGAATGAAGGAGAAGTGGTTATAATAAAATTATACGGGAAAATGGTTTGTAGAAAACGGATTTTATATATATTTATATATAATTGTTTGATGTGATGCAAAATGGGAGGAGCAAGAAATGAAACGGGTTTATCTTGACAACGGAAGTACCTCTTACCCCAAAGCGCCAGGGGTAGGGGAAGCTGTAAAAAATTTTATCGAGACTATCGGTACAAACGTAAACCGCGGCGGTTACGAAGCGGCTTATGAAGCGGAGGACGTGATTATCGAAACAAGAGAAAAGCTGTGCAGGCTTTTCAACTTCAACAAGGTGCGCAATGTAATCTTTACGCCCAGCATCACCTATTCGCTGAACTATATTATAAAAGGATATCTGCGCGCAGGGGATCATGTGCTGGTTTCGGCGATGGAACACAACGCGATGATGCGTCCGCTCACCCAAATGATGGATCAGGGCGTTACCTTTGACCGAATTCCCTGCACACGCGACGGCGAATTGCAGCTCGAAGCCATCGAAGGGTTGATCCGTCCAAACACAAAGGCGATCATGATGCTGCACGCATCGAATGTCTGCGGCACCCTGATGCCGCTGGAACAGGTTGGTGAAATCTGCCAGAAGCATCATATTAAATTTATTGTCGATGCAGCGCAGACAGCAGGCTCGTTCCCAATTGACATGGAAAAAATGCACATCGACGCGCTGACCTTTACCGGTCATAAGAGTTTACTGGGTCCGCAGGGTATCGGCGGATTTTTAGTAAGCGATGAAATTGCCAAAGAGATGATTCCGTTGGTTACCGGCGGTACCGGAAGCGTTTCCGACTCGGAGATCCAGCCGGATTTTATGCCGGACAAGTTTGAATCCGGTACACAGAATATCTCGGGCATCTATGGTCTGCACGCAGCGCTTGACTACCTTGAGAAAACCGGAATCGAAAATATCCATGCGCATGAGATGCAGCTGTGCGAAGCGTTTATTCAAAAAATCGATGCGCTCGGCGAAAACATCCGCATGGTTGGCGTGCGCCAGATGGACAAGCGCGGTCCTGTTGTTTCCCTCGATTTTATCGGACGCGATAATGCAGAGATCTCTTTCTTGCTGGACAGTGAATACGGCATCAGCACCCGCTGCGGAATGCACTGTGCGCCAAACGCGCACAAAACGCTGCAAACCTATCCTCAGGGAACGGTTCGTTTCGCGTTTGGATTTCAAAATACAATGGAGGATGTCGACTGGGCAGTGCAGGCAATTAAGAAAATCCTCCAAAAATAGTTCCCTTTTTTGTTAATTTGCAGACATAGTGTTGGAATCGTTTCAAAAATGACAAAGAAATTGTGATATACTGTCTATTGAAACATAAAA
>CAMNVW010000039.1 GCA_946563605.1 uncultured Clostridia bacterium
TTTTACCACTATTTCGGCATAAATGTGCTGGATTACCTTGGCTTGGCTTACAATCAGGGCAAATAAGGAGGGCATGATTTATGGCAACTTACATCAAATTTGGAGATAGAATCGATTACAAAAACGACACCGAAGCGGTCATCAAGTCCGGTGATGTAGTGGTAATGGGAACCAATCGTATTGCGGTAGCGGATTGTCAGATCGAGGTGGGGGCAGTGGGAACACTCGCTCTGACCGGCGTCTGGGAGTTTCCAGCTGATACTTCGGCAGCCATTGAGTTTGGTGCGATTGTTTACTGGGATGATTCCAGCAAGACCATGAAGGCTGCGAAGAGTGCGTCCGAAATTCCGGCCGGAATCTGTGTGCTCAAAAAGGAGAGCGCGGGCACCACCGTCCGCATCCGCCTACAGTAATGAGTATTTTTAAAGAAATGGTTAAAAATGACACGGACAATGTGATTTTTAACCTGGACGAAATCGCCGACCTCCATGAGCTGGACGGTCGGCAGATTCCGGTTATCTTTGACGAGGTGACACTGGAAAAGATGAAGTCACAGCCAAAGTATGCTGATGGTTATAATACGGCCACCCGGCTGATTTTGGTTCGTCCTGCCGATCTGCCCGGAAAACCGGCAGAAGGGGCACATTTGACACTGGACGGAAAGACCTATCTTGTCAAGGGCGTCACCGGAAGACTGATTTGGCGAATTGCACTGGAGGCAAACCGATGAGCAACGAACTGGGATTGCAGCTGAATATTTCGGTTCCGGACATCAAAGAAGTACAGGCGCAGATGGTGACAGCAAAGAACAAGGCGCCGCTGGCTATCCAGCGTGCCATCAACAGCACCATCAAGCAGGTGAGCCGCGATGTAGGCAAGGAAGCAAAGCAAAAGTATATTATCAGCCAGCCGGAAGTCAGAAGAACCCTGCACCTGAAAAAGGCAACCAAAATGGATCTGAGCGGCGTGGTTTCTTCCAGAGATGACAAAAAACCGAGGCTGTACGGGTTCAAAGTTACGCCTAAAGACGTGAGGACTGCGCCATGGCCAGGAAATCAACCCCCATCAGCAGAACCGCAAGAGGATGGAGAGGAACAGGAAGCAAATTCCGGAAATGCTAAACCGGAATTTTATGCAGCAAGAATCAAAAAAAGGGTCAAGGAAAAGAACCTGACCGGAAATTCGGGAAGATCAAAGGCCTTTGTTGCGAAGATGAAAAGCGGTCATATCGGTGTTTTTGAACGCATGAAGGGAACAAAAACCAAAGGCGGCAAAGAAAAGTTGGCCGAACTGTATGGTATGAGCATCCCGAGCATGATCAAAAGCAGAGATGTCGCTTTTGAAATCCAGCAGAAGGGTCAAACCTTTCTGGAAACACAGGTGCAAAAGGAAATTCGAAGGGTGATGGGACTGAAATGACGATTTACAGATTGCACCAGGCAATCAAAGAGAGGGTGGAACGGGCGGTGTCAGAGGCCGGATTTCAGGGACTGCAGGTCTATATCCGCAATCTGCCGCCGCTCAAATATGAAGGAGATGCAGAAAAATACTTTCCTCACTGTGTAATTACCGTCGGAGACGGGGCAGATGCACAGGAGGAAAGCAGCATGACCGCAGTTCTGGTGCTGGGAACGATTGACACGGTGCCAGAGCTGCGCGGCTATGAGGAGATTTGTCACCTAGTTGAGATTCTGCGGCTTTCCTTTGCCGAGAACCCAGTGTTGGACGGCTGCTTTGAAGTAAAGTTGCCGGTCAACTTTACCCCGGCGGAAGGGGAGGGAAACACCTATCCGCATTTCTTCGGAGCGGTTTGGTTTGATGTGCAGATTCCATCCCCGCAGAGAGATTACAGCGATTTAACATAAAAAGAAAGGGTGAATAAAATGGCATTTTTTCACGGTATTAAAGTGTCGGAGAAAAAGACGCAGATCGTGACGCCGGTGCAGGTCGATTCAGCCGTGCAGGTGGTAGTGGGTCTGGCACCGGTCAACATGGGAAGTCTGAGCGACCCGCTGGCACCGCAGATTGCGTACAGCTACGAGGAAGCGGTCGAGAAGATGGGCATGAGCGCAGACCACTTGACCTATACCATCTGCGAAAGCATCAAGCTTTCGTTTGCGACCTACAACGTGTCACCACTGATCATGATTAACGTGCTCGACCCGACCAAGCACAAGCAGCAGAAAACAACCGTCAGTGTGCAGCTTCTGGAAGGCAAGGCACAGCTTCCGGAAGAGGGTGTGCTGCTGCCATCGGTGCAGCTGACCCAGACCGAGGAAGCGCTGACCGTCGGGGAAGATTATCTGCTTTCCTTTGAGGACGGAAAAGCGGTCATCGAGCGCATCAAGGGCGGAAAGATTCTGGAAGATACAGCAACTTTGACAGCAACCTATGATGTACTCGATCCGGCTGCAGTGGAGAATGAGGACATTCTGGCCGGAATTGCAAAGATCCGGGAAATTTATCCGCGTTTTGGAATGGTGCCGGGAACTTTACTGGTTCCAGGTTTCAGCGGCAAACCGGAGATTTACAACGCCATGACGGCCAAAACGGACAGTCTGAACAGCGTGTTCCGTTACCACTGCTTGGTGGACTTGGACACCGAAACGGTCACAACCTACGACACAGCATACACGGAAAAGAACAAGAACAATTTTGTGCAGGAAAACAGCACCCTACTCTGGCCGATGGTACAGATTGGAGAAGAAATTTATCACTACTCTGCAGCAGCAGCGGCGCTGATTGCTGATACTGACTACAACAATGACGGGATTCCTTATGTTTCTTTCTCGAATAAGTCGCTCAAAATCAGCGGACTTTGCCTGGCAGATGGCACCGAGGTGATCCTGGATCTGGAACGGGCAAATCTGTTAAACTCTCAGGGCATTGTAACCGCAATCAACATGAACGGCTGGAAGGCATGGGGCAACCGCACCGCCTGTTATCCTGGCAACACCGATATTAAGGATTGTTTTATTCCTTGCCGCAGAATGTACAACTGGTGGGCAAATCAGTTTATTTTGTCCTACTTCCAGAAGGTGGATGATCCGGCAAACCGACGCCTGATCGAAAGCATTGTGGACAGCGAAAATATCAAAGGCAACGCATGGAAACAGCGATACATGGTAGCGGAAGCCCGGATGGTTTTTGACCAGGCGGACAACCCGACCACCGACCTGATCAACGGAATCATCCGCATCGGGATGCTGTTTTCTCCTTACCCACCAGCTGAGCAGATTCTGGCAACGGTAGAATATGACACCAGTGCGCTTCAGGAGGCTTTAAAATAGGGACGGTTAAAGTTTACAAAGAAATAGACTTTTGTACCCTGTCCCCTTGAGTTTGGCAAAGCCAAACTCCCTGGAGAAGCAACGAAACAAGCAAAAGGAGTGAGAATATGAACAAGGGAACGATTCCGACCAAGCTGACCGATTACAACATCTATAACGAGGGTGAAATGTTGATTGGCACCAACGGAGATATAACGCTGCCGGATCTGGAGAACATTACCTCTGAAATCAGCGGTGCCGGAATTGCCGGCACGATGGAGGACCCGACTCCGGGTTATTTTGGCCCTTTAGAACTGGAAATGAAATTCCGAACTGTATCTGAAGAATCCAGCCGCCTGATGATTCCACAGGCGCATACTTTGACGCTTCGGGCAGCACAGACCAGACATGATCCAGCGACAGGAAAAAACAGTCAGGAAGGTTTAAAGGCGGTCTGCCGAGGTGTACCGAAGAGTTATTCGGTGGGAACTTTCAAGCAGGGAGAACCGACCGAAACGACGACCAAGCTAGAACTGTCCTATATTAAGATCACCCGTAGCAGCGTCGTTGTGCTGGAGCTGGACAAGTTTAACCACATTTTTGTGGTGGAAGGTGTCGACTACATGAAAGAAATCAGAGACCTGATTTAGAAACTGCAAAAGAAAGGATTATGATAGCGTGGAGAAGTTTGTTTTAAAAAAGCCAGTGAACTTTGAAGGAAAAAAGTGCGAGGAGTTTGACCTTTCCGGATTGGAAGAACTGTCCGGTGAGGACTATGCAAGTCTGCTCAAACAAACAGAAAATATTGACGGGGCAGATATGATTCCAGAAAAGAGCCTAACCTTTGCGTATCTGACAGCGGCAAAAGTGACCGGACTGCCGTTTGACCTGTTTAAGACATTGAGCGCAAAGGATACTGCACGTTTGCGGTATCAGATTGGCAGTTTTTTTCTCTCAGAGGATTAGACCATACCGCCGCCTCATTGCTCAAAAAATCTGCCATCAGTCTTTCTATCGTACTGCACACTGATTTTTTCCGGCTGTGGAGTATGCCGCTGCTGGATTTATTAGAACTGATGGTGCAGACAGAGGAGGTGATTTCCGAAATTGGCAAAGAATAGATTTATCGTCGATTTCCTGTTTGGAGCAAAGAAACAGGGAAGTTTCGACAAGACCTTTTCGGCGGTATCAAGCAGCGTCAAAAGTCTGACGAAGACGATAGCAGGGGTAGCGGCAACCTATGTGAGTGCGCAGGCACTGAAAAGCGTTTCGATGTCTGCACTGGAAAGCGCATCCAGCCTGGAAGGATACCGCAGCACGCTGAATGTTGTTATGAAAGACCAGAAAAAGGCAGCTCAAACGATGGCGTGGGCGGTGGACTTTGCAAACCGTACTCCCTTTGAGACAGATTCTATTGTTGAGGCGACCGTGCGCTTACAATCTTACGGTATCAATGCACAAGAAGTAATGACACAGATTGGCGATATGGCTGGTGTTATGAACAAGGACATCATGCAGGCGGTTGAAGCGGTGGCTGATGCGCAGACCGGGGAGCTTGAGAGGCTCAAAGAATTCGGCATTACAAAAGCCATGATCGAGGCCAAGGGTGCCGAGCTTTATAAAAACCAGACCATTGTAAACAACAAAGGGCAGATCGTTGACCAACAGAAGTTCAACGACGCCCTTTTTGCATTGATGGAGGAACGCTTCAAAGGCGGCATGGAGATTCAGGCAAAGAGCTACAAAGGTATCATGTCCACGATTACCGGTGTATGGAAAACCGGACTTGCCAACATGGCCGGCATCAGCGGCACCGGTGAGATCATCGAGGGCAGCGCCTTTGATGCAGCCAAAGAGGGACTGAGCTGGGTTGCAACCAAGATGCAGAGTATGGCAGACTCCGGCACCTATGAGCAGATCGGCAGGAAGATCGGTGGTGCTGTGCAGACAGGTGTGAAGTTCGGCAAAAAGGTCATCGACGTCGCAAAGAAAATCAAGGACAGTGTGGCTGACACCGCGAAAACGATTGCAGCCAGACTGGAGCCGATGCGGCCGTTGTTTGAGGGAATTGCAGAAAAAGCGATGAGCCTGGGACGGAAAATCACCGACGGATTTACCCGCGCCGGACCTTCAATAAAAACGTTTGCAGAGACATACATTCTGAAAGCAGTGGAGGCGGTAGCAAAACTGGCAGACAAAGCCATGAGTTTTGCCAATTTCATAATTGACCATTGGGATATTATCGGCCCCATCATAAAAGGTGTTGTTGCCGGATTTTTAGCCTTTAAGGGATTGAATGCCTTATCAAGCACGGTCGGAAAATTAAAACAATTTGCAGATGTTTTTCGGACAATTAAAGGAATCAGCGGATTTGCAGGAAAGATAAAAGGGTTGGCATCGGCTTTTAAAGGATTTAAAGGAATTGCTACGCTGCTTACATCTCCCATTGGACAGATTGCGCTTATACTTGGTGTGATTGTCACTGTGTGTATTTTGATTTATAAAAATGCTGATAAAATCAAGGCATCATTTGACAAATGGGGAGAATCGATCATTGCTAAAATTCAGCCAGCAGTTGACTGGCTCAATGGTGCAGCCGATTGGGTTGTAGAAAAATGGGGGCAGGCAGTAGATTCCTTTAAAAAATTAGGTCCCAAAATCGAAGAAATATTAAGAACGATGGGGGAAAATGTTAAAACATTTTTTTCTGGAATTTGGGAAGGCTTGGTTAATGGTTTTAAAGGCTTCGTCAATATCTTCATTAGCGGTATCAACACCATCATTGGAGGTTTTAACAAACTGTCCTTTACCGCACCGGACTGGGTGCCAGGGCTCGGAGGTAAGACGATAGGTTTTAACCTTCCAACCATCCCAATGCTGGCAAATGGCGGCATTGCGACAAAACCGACCCTTGCAATGGTAGGAGAAGGAAAAGAGCATGAAGCGATTCTGCCGCTTTCCAAACTGCAAAGTCTGCTGCAAAATAACAGCCTTGCGGCTACGATGCGCAGTATGATCGGCCGACCAGCTGCCGCAGCTGGTATAAGCAGCGTTTACCAATACAGTCCGCAGATTGTATTTAACGGTGGAGATAAGAGTGAGCACGAGGAAGTTTTGGAGAATGACAAAAAACGCTTTGACCGATGGGCAAAGGAACGCGAGGAATACGACCGCCGTACCCGCATCAAACCGAAGAAATCCTGAGGGTTTTGCAGCAGGGTTCGTTGATGACAGCCCCATTTTATGGTATACTAATGAAAACAGACCATGGAAAGAGGGGACCACATTGACACTGGAAAACAAACTGCATTTGACAAGCTCGGTGGAGCTGGCAAGGGAAGAGGAACGCATCAGCAAGAAAAAAGCGGTGGAGCTTTTTGAGAGCGGGTATTTGGACACCTTAAAAGCGGGAAGTGTGGAGGCACTGTGCCGAATTCACGAATACCTGTTTTCGGAAGTGTATGATTTTGCAGGTCAGGTGCGGACGGTGAACCTTGCAAAGGGAAATTTCCGGTTTGCGCCGGTGATGTATCTGGAAGCGGCTTTAAAAAATGTGGAAGCCATGCCGCAGTCGACCTTCGATGAGATTATTGAAAAGTATGTGGAGATGAACATTGCCCATCCTTTTCGGGAGGGAAATGGACGCAGTACCCGTATCTGGCTGGATCTGATGCTCAAAAAGGAGCTTCATCAGGTCATCGACTGGAGCCAGGTGGACAAAAATGACTATCTGCTGGCGATGGAACGCAGTCCAATCAAGGATATTGAGATAAAGCACATTCTCAAAGCGGCGCTGACCGATGAGATCAGCAGCAGAGAAATCTACATGAAAGGCATCGACACCAGCTATTATTATGAAGGGTATACCGTTTTCAAGGCGGAAGAATTGTAGCAATGAAATATTGATCATGAAAGCTGTTCCTTTTCAGGAGCGGCTTTTTTGATGCACAAAAGAGGGATGGCGAATGAACATCTATACAACCATACAGGGCGATATGTGGGACAGTATCGCAAAGAAAGTCTATGGAACGGAAAATGCAATGGATGCGCTGATGAAGGCAAATCCTCAATATTTGAATATGGCGGTGTTTGGGGCAGGGGTAGAAATAAACCTGCCCCAATTTACTGCGCAGGAAGCAGCTAGTAATGCTATGCCGCCCTGGCGAAAATAACAAGGAGGTGAGGGTTTGCAGGGCAGACAAACAAAGGTGAAAGTATCGCTCAACGGGTTGGATATTACTTCCGATCTGAGCGGGGACACGCTGTCACTGACTTTTAACGACAGCGCCGAGGAGAACGCGGACAACGTTGATTTTCAGATTCAAAACCGCGAAAAAAAGTGGCTCAAAGGCTGGTTCCCGAACAAGATGGATACCTTTTCGGCGCAGATTATCGCGGAACAGGGGACACTTGACTGCGGCACCTTTCTTTTGGATGATGTGGGGATGTCCGGACGTCCGCTGACAGTGAGCATCAAAGGAGTGGCAAAACCATCCGATCAGGACTTTTCCGAGGTGGAGCACAACCAGACCTGGGAGCAGGCGACCCTGCAGGACATCGCCACCACCATCGCAGGGCGCGCAGGTGTTGCGCTCGAATACGATGCAAAAGAAAATCCGACCATCCAATTTCAGACCCAAGAGGGAAAAAGCGATCAGGATTTCCTTCAGGAGCTTGCCGCAAAGCATGGTATCACCATGAAGCTCTACAACAAGAAGTTGGTGCTGTATGAGATGGAGGAGCTGGAGAAGGCAGAACCCGTCAAGACGCTGCGGGAGTCCGACCTGATATCCTGGGATGCAAAGACGACACTGTTGGATACCTCTTATTCCGGTGTGTCGGCGCAGTACATCAACACCAACGGGGAAACGATGACCTACACCTACAACGGCGGAGGAAAGAAGGCTCCGAAGATTTACAATCTGGAGGAACAGATGGACTCTTTGGCCATGGCACAAAAGATGGCCGCGGCAAAATATTGGGAACTCAACCGAGGAGAAACCACCTTTTCCTGTTCGCTGACTGGTGATCCAGCACTTGTTTCCGGCGTCTGCGTAGAAATCAGCAGCGAGGACTTCGGGAAGTTTGGCGGAAAGTATCTCATTGACAGCAGTACGCACACGGTCAGCGGAGGATATACCACCGATTTAACGATGCACAAGGTGCAGGAGGAGTAAGATGGAGATTGTCAGGGTGTCCGAAGTGGACTATGCCAAAGGGCTCATCAAGGTGGAGCTTCCGGCAAAGGACAACATCGTTTCCAATTGGATCACCTTCCCAAGCAATGAGTACGAAATGCCGGAGGTCGGCGACCTTGTCAAGGTGGAGTTTGAGCCGGACAAATATGGAAATCCGTATACCAGCGGCATCTGCTATAAGAAATGCTTTAACAAGGACGCACTGCCGAAATTGCAGGGGAAAGATATCTTTTACAAGGAGATGAAGGGAGATGTGACCCTCATCTATGACCGCGAAAAGAAAAAGCTGACTATTCAAACTGACAAGGAGATCATCTTCAAGGCGGTAGAAAAGCTGGAAATCCAGACAAAAGAACTGATCGTGAAGGCAGAACAGGTGAAAGTAGGAGCACAGGAGCTTCAGATCGATGCGGCAGCCATTTCCCTGACTGGACAGACAACCATCAACGGGGAAACGGCCATAAACGGAAATTTGAGTGTTTCCGGAAATGTTTCTGCAGCTAATATTTAAGGGAGGCAGGAGTTTGATCGGCAGTTTTGCAGGAATCGTTTTTACAGTATCAGAACAGAAAGTGCAGACCTTTCAGGAAATGAGCCGGGAAACTGCTGCCCGATGGAGCACCCATGAGGTGATCGGTGCAAAGCCGAAGCAGGAGTTTCTGGGGCCGGATCTGGACAGCATGAGCTTTACCATGAATCTGTCTGCATGGCGGGGCGTTAGTCCTCTGCAGCTGGCAGAAAAGCTGCGTCGATTCTGCCAGAAAGGCGAGGTTGATAACCTGATTCTCGGCGGGCGAAACTTTGGAAAATACCTCATTGAGAGTGTCAGCGAAACCTATGATACGGTCAATAACCATGGTGAGGTCGTGCAGGCAAGCGTTGATGTGAGTTTAAAGGAGTACCAGTGATGCGGATTACAGGGGGAAATTTAACACCTGATCTTCGACAGCAGGTGGAGCTGCTTTGTGCAACACCGGTCGGCAGCGTGGTATTGGATCGGGATTTTGGACTGAACATGAGCTTTCTTGATGAACCGGTCAGTGTAGCAGTCAATATGGCTGCGGCAGAAATCTCGGTAAAGTTGGAGAAGTATATCCCTGCGTTGCGTCTGGTACGGGTCAAAGCAAACTACAATGACGCAGAACAAGGTGCAGTAGATTTTGAGGTGATTGTCAAAAATGTCGAGAAATAACCCTTATGATGCGGTGCCGGAGATTGACTTCGCACCGGAAAGTACCGAACAAATCCTTTCGGGTATGATAGACACCTATGAGCAAAGTATTTTTGAGCAGACCGGAAAGAGAGAAAAGCTGCCGACAGCCAGCCGCGAAAAAATCATGCTGAACACCATGGCTTATC
>CAMNVW010000040.1 GCA_946563605.1 uncultured Clostridia bacterium
CGACTGCCGCATTGTTGCAGGTATCGACCTTCATGCCGCTGACTACACTTATCCTTGCTTCACCAAACCAAACGCATGTACCGTTGACTGCGACGTTATCGTTGATTTCTCCCATCCGTCGGCGACCTCTTCCCTGCTCGAATATGCAGTAAACAAGCACATTCCGGCGGTCATCTGCACGACCGGACTTTCGGACGAGCAAATCAACGAAATCCATGAGGCGGCAAAATCCATCCCCATTTTCTTCTCTGCGAATATGTCCCTCGGCGTTTCGTTGTTGTGCGAATTAGCTAAAAAAGCGGCGCAGGTTTTGGGAAATGATTTTGACATCGAAATCATCGAAAAACATCATAACCGCAAAGTGGACGCGCCAAGCGGAACTGCGCTGATGCTGGCTGACGCAATTTCCGAAGAACTCCCACAGGAACCGCAGTATCTTTATGACCGTCACAGCCGCCGCTCTGCACGTTCCAAAAACGAAATCGGTATCCATTCTGTCCGCGGCGGCACAATCGTTGGCGAACACGAGATCCTCTTTGCAGGTCGTGACGAGATCGTCTCTTTGAAACATACCGCCATGAGCAAGGAGATCTTTGCCACCGGCGCTATCAATGCTGCGCTGTTCCTCGCAAATCAGCAGCCGGGACTTTACAATATGAGCCATTTGGTTTAAGATCATCTTATCGGTTATCTGAAACATTTTTGCGAGGAGAAAGGATTTTTTATGAACGGTGTAAGCAAAATTTCTGTGACAGAGGACATCTCTTTAATCAGCTTGAATCGTGTGCCGCACGCATTGGCGGCAGCTTCCCAAATCATGACCGAATTTGCCGCACAGGGCATCAACATCGACATGATTTCCCAGTCCGCACCCGTCGGAGAATGTGCGGATGTTTCTTTCACGGTCGATTCCGACGATGTTGTCCGCGCGCTGTCGATCATTCAGCATTTTCGTGAGGAACATCCTTCGGTGCGCCCAAGCGTTTCCAACGGCAGCTGCAAAATCCAGCTTTACGGCGAAGAAATGCGCAGCCGTCCGGGCGTTGCTGCAAAAGCATTTTCCATTGTTTCCGCGCTGACCGATGAAATCATGCTGATTACGACCTCCGAAGTCGATATTTCCATCCTGATTCCACAGCACGAGCTTTCCGCTGTGCTGGAAGCGCTTGGAAGTTATTTTGAGGTTGCTATTTAATGGGAAGTATCGGCGAAAGCAACTCTGTGTGTTGCCTTGATTGCCGCTACTGCTGGCAGGATGACCGCAGCACCGACTACCGGCGACCGCCCTGCTTTTTCTGCCGCAGAAAGGGCAGCTTTTTCAGCCGGAATTACCGCGTCGGCGAAGGTACGCGCATCGACCCAAAGCAGGCTGTCTGTGCGCAGTTTTCCAAAAAAGAAAGCTAAAACAAAGAGCTCCTATGCGAAAGCATAGGAGCTCTTTTTGTAAAGGAACAAATATAAAATAAAAACGTTTGGGGCAGTAGAAGTTCATTGTAAATAATGAACTTCTTTCAGTATACACACGGCGGTGCGGCGGCAACGCCGCTGTGCTACCGCACCGGTGCATCGAACCGAAAACAGTGCCACTGATGATTTATTTTTATTGTTTTATGTTGGGACGTTGTCCCAAACCCAACCAAAGGCGCTGCCTTTGGAAACCGTGAGCTTTTTGAAAAAAGCTCAACCAAAAACTCTTATTATATTATCTTTTTTTGCCTCTTCTTCTATTGGAGGTCTTTACCGGTTTCGGAGGTGCTGGTTCTGCTTTTTTGATAGCAGATGGTTCCGGCACTTTCAGATTGGTTGGATCCGGTGTTTTAATGGCTGTCGGGTCCGGTGTTTTGATAGCGGACGGTTCCTTTGGCTTGATGTCGGTTCTTGGCTTTTCTGCGGCTTCAATCGTCCAAAGCTGGTTTTCTCCGCCTTTTTCCCAAATCTGTACATGGAGATCATCCTGCAAAGCGACATCCAGATATTTTCCGCTGGAAAGCGAACGCAGACGAACGTTTTCAGCTTCTTCCTCAATCGTCCAAAGCTGGCTGTTTGTATCAATAATTTCCCACTGATGTGTCCATGCGCCGTTTACTGTGCCGCCCGCGATGATATCCAGCGCTTTTTTGCTCTGCACATTGACCAGACGGTATGTGCCGTCTGCTTCGGGAGAAAATCTCCACAGCTGCGCTTTTGCAGCGTCTTTTTCCTCTACTGTAACCAGACCATCCTCGCCGGCGGTCAAAAGTTTGCCCGATGCTGCGGCAACATAATATTCTTTCGTTTTAAAAATTTTCATACTGACTCTTCCTTCGTTTGATTTGACGGGGCAGCGACACTAAAAGTCTGTCCCAATGAAAAGTGTCAACGCTGCTTTTTTCTTCTTTATTGATTCTCTTCTAGTATAGCACCTGTTGAGCAAATGGTCAAATACAGGGCGCTTATTTTGTCAAAAAGTTCATAAAATCAAATGATGGATTCTGTAAACCTTCTGTTTCGGCTCAATTCTTTTTTTCTCTGCTTTTATTTTAGCACTATGCAAACCAGAAGTTGATAGCACTGTGCAAATATTTTTTATTCCTCATGTTGCGCGTCGCAAAATAATGTGCTATAATAAAAATAAAGGAGAGGATATTGTGGAAAAAAACATTCAAACCGGTAAGCGCATCCAATCCCGGCGGGAGGCACTTGGATTGAATCTTGGCGACATCGCCAGAGAAGTCGGCGTGGCTGTTTCGACAATACAGCGCTATGAAAAAGGGAAAATCGAAAAAATCAAGCTGCCCGTTATCGACGCAATCGCGAAAGCGCTTCAGGTAGATCCTGCGTGGCTGCTGTGTGAAACTGATCAAATGACCGCCTCCGGCGTTGACATATCCTCCATCACCAATCTGATTCCCCTGCCCAAGACCTACAAAATCCCGCTGATCGGCGAAATCGCCTGCGGCAGTCCGATTTTGGCTGACCAAAACGTCGAAGCTATTCTGGAGGTTCCCGAGCATATCAAAGCGGATTTTGCGCTGCGCTGTTATGGCGACAGCATGATTGGAGCGCACATTCACGACGGCGACATCGTTTATATCCGTCAGCAAGCTGATGTTGAAAACGGATGTATCGCAGCGGTCTGCATCGAAACCTCCGCGACGCTCAAAAAAGTTTATAAATATCCGAACAAGCTGGTGCTTTCTCCGGCAAACCCACAGTATGAACCGCTGGTTTACACCGACGACGAATTATTACAGGTGCGCATCTTAGGCAAAGCGGTTGGATTTACAAGCTTAATCGAATAAAAAAGCTCTATCGTTTGATAGAGCTTTTTTATTGCTGTTTTTTACTTTTTTAAATCCTCCGGCAATTCGATTTCGCCATGTTCCTTTTCAAAATTCATAATGCTTTGCCGAATCAGATAGAGAATCTGCCCGTTGATCGACCTGCCTTCATATTTTGCAACATAAGATAATTTATAATGACTTTCTATGTCTGTCTTAATCCCAAGATGTTTATTCTTTTCCATATCCGCCTCTTAAAATGTACTTAAAGTAAGTCTTTTCCTACATTTTAAGTTTATTTTGGCTTATGATGTTGTTAACGTACTTAAAGTAAGTACATTAAATTTTCAAAAAGGGGCTGCTTTTATGAAAGTTGCTGTCATCGGCTCGCGCGGACTATCGGTAAACAATCTGGAGGATTATCTGCCCGAAGGCGTCACGGAAATCGTTTCGGGCGGCGCTGTCGGCATCGACACCTGCGCAAAAAATTATGCAAACCAACACGGACTCGCGCTCACTGAATTTCTGCCGGATTACGCGCGCTTTTCGCGCGTCGCACCGCTTAAACGCAACGACCAAATCGTGGATTATGCCGACATGGTGATTGCGTTTTGGGACGGCAAATCGTGCGGCACAAAATACGTCATCGACTGCGCCGCACGAAAAGGGAAAAAAATCATCATCCACCGCACGGAAAAGGCACCGACAAAAAATGAGCAGGCAAATTAAGCCCGCTCATTTTCATTTTACAGTTCAAAGGAAACTGTGATCTGCTGGCGTTTCCAATAGCCGGACATTGAGTAGTAAGGATCCTCTGTCACATCCTTCAGCAAAAAGGACGGCATGACAAAGTTTTTTGCCTGCTCAATGCTGTCAAATTCCACCTCTGCATACGCAAACTTATCATTGACAAGGTTACATTCCAACAAATGCCCATCGTCAAGCTGAAAAACGCGGTAATCCTTTTTGAGCATCGGAATCGGCAGCAGGGACTCCAGCTCCTCAAATTCCTCTTTGGTAAGCTCCTTTTCAATCTCTTTTCTTGCCAGTTTGCCCTTGCCCTTCACGCAAAGAATATAGTCGGTGCAGCCATCGCTGAATTCCCGTTTGCGGATGCGGACAACCGGTGTTGCCGCGCTGAGATACCCCTGAAAGCTCTGCGCCTGTTTGACAAGCGGCAGATTCAGCGAAAGAATCTGCTCCCAGTCGATTAAAAATTTACGTTCAATCTCCATCGAAAATCCCTCCCAGTGTTTGTTTGATTAGATGTTGATGATATTATGAACTTCCAACAGGTTCTCGTCAAGTCCCTTTTTCATGGTGAGCGCTTCCAGAATATCGTAGTCGATAATTTGAGAATTTTTCTGGATGATGACGCGGTTTCCAATGCCCTGTTCCAGCAGATCGACTGCATAGCAGCCCATCTGGCTTGCGATGATACGATCTCTTGCTGTTGGGGAGCCGCCGCGCTGAATATGACCCAAAACGGTCGCACGGGACTCTACGCCGGTATTTTCTTCGATATATCTTGCCAACGCATGAACATCGGTGATGCCCTCGGAAACGATGATAATGAAATTATGTTTGCCGGTGCGCAGGCTGTTTTTCATCTTTCCGATGACATCGCGGTCAACGTCGAAGCCGATCTCATTGACCCAGCAGGAGGTACCGCCGCAGGCAACGCTTGCATACAGCGCCAAATGACCTGCACCATGACCCATAACCTCGATCACGGAGCATCGGTCGTGGGACTCGGAGGTATCCCTCAGACGGTCGATTGCCTCCACCGCTGTGTTCAGCGCGGTATCAAAACCGATGGTGTAATCGGTGCAGGCGATGTCGTTGTCGATGGTTCCAGGGATTCCAATGCAGGGAACCCCTTTGAGCGAAAGCGCGCGTGCTCCCCGAAAAGAACCGTCGCCGCCGATGATGACCAAACCGTCGATGCCAAGTTCCTTGCAGACACCTACTGCCTGCATCTGACCTTCTTCTGTTTTAAACTCCATGCAGCGCGCAGAAAGCAGCATGGTTCCACCGCGGTGCAGCACATTGGAAACGGAACGGATATTCATTTCACTCGCATCGCCGTTCATCAATCCGTTGTATCCGCGGCGGATACCCAGAACCTGCATCCCTTTTTTGATTCCCGACCTTACGACCGCTCGGATGGCAGCATTCATTCCCGGTGCATCGCCGCCGCTTGTCAGCACACCGATGACCTTCTGGTTTTTATCATTCATAAAAAAGTCCTCCATTGTTACACACATTTTTGTAAAGCACAGCTTACTCTCGCAGCTCATTCTGTCTTTTACATTGTTTATTTATAAACATTGTTTATTATAAAACATTTCCTCTGCACAGACTAGACTTTCCCTCACAAAATCATCATCAAACGATGCAAAAGGGGATTGAGAAAGCCTGCGGTTTCCTCGCGCCTTATGCTTGCGCCGCATTATTTTTAGGTGGAACAACCACCGCTACGTTTTCCTCTCCAAGGATAACGCCCAGCTGAAAATACAGCGGCTTATTAAAGGAAATCCACATTGTCTTCGGCGCACAAACCAGCTTCTCGCTGTCCATGAACCAAAAATAAACCGGCGTATCGCCTTCAAAAATCTCCAGATACTGCTGCGATTTGATAAATTCACGGCTTTCCTTGGATGGCACGCGCAGATATAAGCCCGGACGCTTGCCGATTTTGCTGCGGATCTTTTTGGTTTGCTCTGTACGATTCGCTGGCGTTTGATAAACGCTCGCCGCTGCCTGTGCTTCCGCCTGCGGCACTTCCCCACCATTGATCTGCCCCAGTATGTCCTGCGGCGGCGCCATCATGCGGCAAACCAGTTTGGCTTCTTCCTCCTCGCGGCGGCTAAGCCTGCCTTCGATGTACAGCACCTGATTTTCTTCTATCAAATAGCGGTATTGGTCGTAGGTTTGCGGAAATACCAGCATTTCCATCGAACCGCTGGTATCTTCAATGGTGACAAACGCCATATAACCGCGGCGCTTGAGGATTTTCGTTTTCTTTCCAGTGACGATGCACAGCACCTTGACGATATCGCCGTCCTGATATTTGGACTGCTGCAAAAGCGAGCCGTCCTCACCTTCTTCACCTATCAGGTTTTCAAGTTCCGTGGTTTTCAGCTGCTTTGCAACATCGCGATACTGTGCAATCGGATGTCCCGAAACATACAGTCCCGTAACCTCTTTTTCCATGGCAAGCTTGACATCCGGCGGATACTCCTCCAAATGCGGCATTGTATAGCTTTGTTTTGCCGTCAGCTCCGGTGAATCAAACAGGTTCATCTGACCCTCCAGATTGTTTTTATAACGGTTATCAATATCGCTCACCAATGCAGAATAATTTTCCAGCATCTCTCTGCGGTTATGTCCAAAGCTGTCGAGCGCACCGCACTTAATCAAACTTTCAATTGCGCGGCGGTTTAACTCCCGTCCGTACATCCTTTCGCAGAGGTCGTCCAAATCGTGGAACGGCCCGTTTGCATCTCGTTCCTGCACAAGCGCTTCCATCACGCCCTTGCCCAAATTCTTGACGCCTAAAAATCCAAAGCGGATACAGCCGTCCTCAACGGTAAAGCCTGTATTGCTGTGGTTGATGTCCGGCGGCAGAATCTTAATTTTCATCAGCTCACATTCTTTCAAATAGCCGAGCATTTTGTCGGTATTATCCAGAATACTCGTCAGCAGCGCCGCCATATATTCCTTTGGATAATGTGCTTTTAAGTAAGCGGTACGATACGCAACCAAAGCATAGGCAGCCGCATGGGATTTATTGAACGCATAGGACGCAAAGGAACTCATCTCGTCAAAGATTTCATTGGCGATTTTTTCGCTGATTCCATTTGCAACGCAGCCGGTACATTCCATCGAGCCATCCTCTTTTTTGGCGCCCCAGATAAAGTTTTGACGCTCTTTTTCCATGACGTCATGCTTTTTCTTCGCCATCGCGCGGCGCACCAAGTCTGCACGCCCGTAGGAATAGCCTGCCAGTTCGCGGCAGATCTGCATAACCTGCTCCTGATAAACAATACAGCCGTAGGTAACATCAAGAATATTTTGGAGCATCGGCGTTTTGTAGGTGATTTCCTGCGGATTGTGACGGTTGCGGATATACTTCGGAATCGAATCCATCGGTCCCGGACGGTACAGCGAGATAACCGCAATCAAATCCTCCACCGATTCCGGTTTTAACTGAGTGAGCACCTGTCTCATACCGCCCGACTCGAACTGGAACACACCCTTTGCCTGACCCTTGGACATCATCTCAAAGGTCAGCGGGTCGGACAGAGAAATCGTTTCAATATCAAAATCCGGTTCGTTTTTTCGCACCATTTCCTGCGCGTCGCTGATTACGGTCAGGTTGCGCAGCCCCAGAAAGTCCATTTTGAGCAGGCCCAGCTCTTCCAGCGTTGTCATCGTGTACTGGGTCACGATTGCTTCATCATTTTTTGCAAGCGGAACATATTTTTCCACTGCATCCCTTGCGATAACGACACCGGCGGCATGGGTGGAGGCATGGCGCGGCATTCCCTCAATTTTCATCGCCTGGTCGATCAGCTCTTTGACCTGCGGGTCACTCTCATACATCACCTTTAAGTCCGATGAACGCTCCAAAGCCTTTTCAATGGTCATATGCAGTTCCATCGGAATTGCCTTGGCGACTTTATCCACCTGCTGATAATCCATGCCCAACACACGACCGACATCTCGAACGCCGCCGCGTGCCGCCATTGTACCAAAGGTAATGATCTGCGCTACGCGGTCTTTGCCGTATTTGCGGATGACGTAGTCGATGACTTCCTCGCGGCGTTCGCCAAAGTCAATATCGAAGTCCGGCATACTCACACGCTCTGGGTTGAGGAAACGTTCAAAGAGAAGATTATATTTCATCGGGTCGATACCGGTGATGCCGATGCAATAAGCAGCCATACTGCCTGCACCTGAACCGCGTCCCGGACCGACCGAAATGCCGTTTCGTTTTGCGTAGTCAATAAAATCCCACACAATCAAATAGTAATCGACATAGCCCATCTTCTCGATGACGGACAGTTCATATTCCAGCCGCTCGCAGTATTCCTGCGGCGGATTTTCCCCATAGTTGCGGTAAAAGCCCTCGTAGCATTGATCTCGGAAGAAGGTGACGTTGTCCCTGCCGTCCGGCGCTTCAAAGCGTGGGAGGATGTGGTGTCCGAAAGTAAATTCCACCTCACACCGTTGTGCAATCTTTTCTGTGTTGTCAAGGGCTTCCTGAATGATACTTTCGTCCCCGATACACTCCCGCATTGCGCTGTGCATTTCCTCACGGGATTTGACATAGAACTCCTGCGTCTCAAATTCCATTCCGTTGTCTTCTTCAATCGTATGGTTCGTCTGGATACAGAGCAGGATTTTTTGTGTCGCACTGTCCTCCTTCGTCAGATAGTGGCAGTCGTTTGTCGCAACCAATCCTACCCCCAGCTCACGCGAAATGCGCACCAGATCTGGAATGATCCGCTGCTGTTCTTTGATGCCGTGATTTTGCAGCTCGATAAAATAGTGATCTTTTCCAAAAACATCCAGATAAAACTGCGCTATCTGTTTTGCCTGTTCATATCCGCTCCGGCTGAGTGCGCGCGGCACTTCGCCTGCAAGACACGCCGACAGCGCAATCAAACCTTCCGAATGTTCTTTGAGCATTTCATGGTCGATACGCGGCTTAAAATAAAATCCTTCAGTATAGCTGCGGGAAACCATTTTAATCAGATTTTGATAACCTGTCTGATTTTCGCACAGCAAAACCAGATGATACGGAGAATTATCCATTCCGCTCACCTTATCAAAACGGGTTCTTGGCGCAACATACACCTCGCACCCGATGATCGGGCGGATGCCGTTTGCCTTTGCTTCCTTATAAAAATCAATCGCACCGTACATTGCGCCATGGTCGGTAATCGCCACAGCGTCCTGCCCCAGATCCTTCGCCCGTTGGACAAGCTGTTTGATCCGGCACGCGCCGTCCAGCAGGCTGTATTCGCTGTGAACGTGCAGATGAACAAAATTGTCTCCCATAATCCTGCTGCACCCCTTTCTTTCGCTCTTCCTTTTCCCGATTTCTGCCTTCCTATCTATCTGACAATTCTCTGGTCTGCTTTGCAATCTGGCTGATTTTTTGCAGACGGTGGTTGATGCCCGAACGTGAAACGCCCAAAAGCTCCCCTAACTCACGCAAAGACATTTCAGGATGTTTGAGCCTTGCTTCGCCCGTTTCTTTGAGCGGCACTTCCATTGTTTCAAAAACGCCTGTCTTTTTTAAATATCGAATGTCCGCCGCCTGCACCGTCGCCGCGCTGACCGTCTTTTCAATGTTCGAGGTCTCGCAGTTGGTGACGCGGTTGACTTTGTTGCGCATATCTTTGTATATCTTCACATTGACAATGTCCATCATCGCACCCGTCGCACCCACCATCGTCAGCAGTTCTTCGATGGATTGGCT
>CAMNVW010000041.1 GCA_946563605.1 uncultured Clostridia bacterium
TTTTGGCTTCGCCAAATGCCGCCAATCCGATATGGCGGCAAGGCAAACTTAACTTCTTTGTAAGAGAGCGGAAATATGACGGGGGAAAGAAACGCTCTGCTCAATATCCTGCACAGCAAAGCCGGAAGGAGGATTTTATAATGATCGAGGAAGTTTTTGCAAAGCCGGCGGCGAGGGCAATCATTGAAAAGGAAGATGGGGGAGCAAGCTGTATTCTTCTCCAGCGGCGGCAAAAGGAAGGCGGAGGTCAAACCAATGGGCTGATTGAACTTGCAGGCGGCAAGATCCGTGAATATGAAAACGTCTTTGACGCATTGCGGCGAGAGGTGTGGGAAGAAACTGGTTTGACCGTCACAAAAATAGAGGGCGAAGAAAAGCTGGAAAGCGATGAGATGAACGGTGTTCGCTGTATCAGTTTTGAGCCGTTTTGTACGGTGCAGAATCTCAATGGGGTTTATTCGCTGATGGTGCACGCGTTTATCTGCTGCGCCGAAGGGGAACCTGTTTCCTCTACGGAAGAAACACAGGATATTCATTGGGAGAAACTGGATACGGTGCAGCAGCTTGCGGAGCGGACGCCGGAAAAAGTGTTCCCGCTCGACCTGATGATTCTGAAAAAATACCTCAAACATAAACGATAAAAAAGGAAGATGAAAATGCAAACGAAACTTGTGCTGCTGGGAACCGGCACGCCGAATGCCTGCCCCAATGCAAGCGGACCGGCTTCGGCAGTTGTAGTTGGCGACAGGGCGTATCTGGTGGATTTTGGTCCAGGGGTGGTGCGGCAGGCGTCCAAAGCCTATTACAAGGGAATCGACGCGCTGCGACCGGATTTATTGACAGTTGCGTTCTGCACCCATCTGCACACCGACCACACCGCAGGCTATGCGGATTTGATTTTTACACCGTGGGTCTTGGAAAGAGCAGAACCTCTGAAGGTGTTTGGACCCAAGGGAATCAAGCACATGACCGAGCATCTGCTGATGGCATACGAAGTGGATATTGATTTTCGCATCAACGGCTTTGAAAAGGCAAATGAGGCAGGATTTCAGGTGCAGGCAACGGAGATACAATCTGGTGTTGTGTATCAGGACGACAGGGTTATGGTGGAAGCTTTTCCGGTGAGCCACGGTACCTTGGAAAGCTACGGGTACAAGTTCACCACAGAGGATAAGGTCATTGTTATCAGCGGTGACACCGCACCGCTGGAAATTGTGGCGAAGAAGGCGAAGAACTGCGATATTCTGCTGCATGAGGTGGAGTATACCGGCGGCATCGCTTTGCGAGAGCCAAAGTGGCAGAAATACCACCGCGAAGTACACACGCTGAGTGTGGATTTAGCACAGGTGGCACAGAAAGCACAGCCGAAATTGCTGGTAACCTACCACCGTATCTACCACATGAACATACAGGACAACACAAAGGATTTGGACACGCAGATGCAGCGGCGGTGCGAAGCCATCTTGCAGGAGATTTGGGACGCAGGCTACACCGGCAAAGTGGTTAACGGACAGGATTTGGATATTTTTGAGCTTTAGATAAAAGAGCGCCTCAGCCAACAGGGCTGAGGCGCTCTTTTTGGTTTAGAATATGTTTTTCGGCTGCCGGTTTAGTCGACCGACAGACGTTTTTCCAGTTCAAAATCAGGGGTGACATAGGCGGTCTGGTAGCTGACGTAAATGACCATGCCAGGCTTTGCGCCGCGCGGCTTTTTGACATTTTTGATGAGGGTGTAGTCAACAGGAACCTGCGAGGATTCTGCTGCCTTGGAGTTTGCTGCCGCCAAAATCGCCGCCTGATGCAGTGTGGAATCCGGCACCTCTTTGCCATCGCTGATGACGATGGTGTGGGAACCCGGGATGTTTTTGGTGTGGAACCAAACGTCACGACCCCTTGCTTCTTTCAGCGTCAGCTGGTCGTTCTGGACATTGTTGCGTCCGACCAAAATCGTGAAGCCGTCGTCCGAAAGGTAGCGTTTCGGGGCGAGCTTTGGTTCCTTGCCCTTTTTCGGCGCGGGACCCTTGCGGCGCAGGTAGCCCTGCTCGACAAGCTCGCTGCGGATGGCGGTCAGCTCATCGTTTGTCTGTGCGCGTGTGAGCGCGTCAAAAACAGAGTCAATATAAATTGCCTCCTGTTGCCCCTGTTCGATCAGCTCGAGCAGCTTCTTTTCGGCGGTGTCCGCCTTGCGGTATTCGCTGTAATATTTCTGCGCGTTCTGGGCAGGCGTTTTTCTGGGGTCGAGCGGAATGGTGACCTCTGCCTGATTTTCGTCGTAGAAGTTGACAAGCGTTGCAGAGCGGTCGCCCTTCTGGATGGAGTAGAGATTTGCGTTGAGGATGTCGCCGTAGATTTTCCATGTTTCACGGTCGGAACAATCCTCCAGTTCCTTCTGCTGCAAATGGAGCTTGCGCGCGATACGGTCGGATGTGTTTGCGAGCACGCGGAGCAGGTCGGCGCTGCGGTGGCGCATCCTTTGGATGTTGTCGCGCTGGGTATAGAAATCGTCCAGCAGCTGGCTGTAACTTTCGTAGGTGCGTGTAAACATACTGCCGCCGTACTGGTGGATATCCATAAAGGAAAAGTCCATCGGCTTTTTGCGCGAGTCAATCACGCTGGTTGGCGTGCCGGTGTAGTTCTTTGCCATATCAATGACCTTCGCAAGGAAAAATCGCAGACGGTCAAAGTGATTGGGAGTCATTTCGGAGATTACGCAGTCATCGCCGAGGAAAACGTAATTGGCAATCTCGCGGCAGACGATGGGGGAAACGCCCTGCACGGCGGACAAAAGCGCTTTGGACAGCGGTGTATCCTTTCCGGCGCGCAGTTTAGCTTCAATCTGTTCCGGTGTGCAGTCGATGAGGTCGAGCTTATCCTGCGCCGGCGGCAGAGTATAGCGGACGCCAGGCAGGATCGGGCGCACCGAGGACATGGTATCGTCGATGCGCTTGATCGAGTCGATGACCCTGCCCGTTTCGTCGATGAGGATGATATTGGAGTGCCGTCCCATAATTTCGACGGCGACGGTGAGGTGTATCAAATCCCCCATCTCGTTGCGTGTTTCAAAGACCAGATGCAAAATACGGTCAAGACCGATTTGTGTGATTTCGATAAGCTTTGCGCTGCCCAGATATTTGCGCATCAGCATACAAAACATCGGCGGCGTTTTCGGATTTTCAAAGGATGAGGCGGTCAGATGCAGACGTGGGCTGTCCGCACCTGCGGAGAGATACAGTTTGACGCTGCGCGCGCCGTCCGCAGTCGGCTGCGGCAGACGCAGGACAAAAATCATTTCTTCACGCGAAAGCTGATGGATTTTATCCACGCGCGCGCCGAGGATACAGCCCTCCAGTTCGTGTTTTATCTGGCGCAGCAAGGTGCCGTCAAGTGCCATAGGAATTCTCCTTTCAGTTTGAATCTATACAAAATATAAAATATCGTTGAAAGATGATCTGTTGCAAATCAGGGATAAGTACTATTATATCATAAAAACAAGGGGTTGGCGAGAGGCAGGGAGTGTTTGGGGATTTTCCGCAGAAAGGCAAAGGGTCAGAGAAAGGAGGAAAAAGAGGACATCCATACCGCCGGAAGAGGATTTTAAAATTTTTGCAGCCCCATTGACTTTGCCATTGATAGATTTATACTGAAATTATAAGAAAAAAAGACGGCTAGCGAAATCTTTGCCGAACATAGGGAAAGAGGAAAGGGATGGGGAACGATGGCGTTTGATTACAAAAAGGAATACAAGGAATTTTATATGCCGAAGAATAAGCCGAGTATTGTGGAGATTCCAAAGATGAACTACATTGCGGTTCGAGGCAAGGGAAACCCAAATGATGAGGACGGGGAGTACAAGCAGTCGATTGGTCTGCTCTATGCAGTTGCGTTCACCATTAAAATGAGCAAGAAGGGAGCCAACCAGCTGGAGGGCTATTTTGATTTTGTTGTTCCGCCGTTGGAGGGCTTTTGGTGGCAGAATGGCATACAGGGGGTAGACTATACCCAAAAAGAAAACTTTCAGTTTATTTCGGTGATTCGCTTGCCTGATTTTGTGACAAGGGAAGCCTTCGATTGGGCGGTCGCCGAAGCAACCAGAAAAAAGAAACAGGATTTTTCAAAGGTGGAATATTTTAGCTATGAGGAAGGAACCTGCGTTCAGTGTATGCACATTGGTCCCTATGATAATGAGCCGGCAACAGTTTCCCTGATGCATGAGTACGCGCAGGCGCAAGGTTATCAGCTTGATATTTCTGAGAAGCGGATGCACCATGAGATTTATCTGTCAGACCCCAGAAAGGCTGCACCGGAAAGAATGAAGACGGTGGTGCGCCATCCAATCAAAAAAGCCTGAAATGCAGGACTATAAAACAAAATCCTGCAAAAACTGTTAAGAAATAAACAAAACAGATTGACAAATCATGGAATAAGGTGTATAATAAAATAAATAAAAAATAAATTTGCAAAATTTATTTTATAAAAATTGCAAATTCGTTGTGACATTTTCAATGAAATCTTCTACAATCAACATAATCCTTCCAAGTATCGTACAGAAAATTCTTCCCAAAGATATTTCCTGCACGGAACAAAACGCCTCCTGTTAAAAACAGGGGGCGTTTTGTTTTTGGCTTTTGCAGTCGAAAAAGCAGGTTATTTGGTCAAGGTGCCGTTGGGTGTTTCTAAAAGAATCAACAGTTGTTCTTCCGCTCCAGTCTGCGTATTGATATAGGAAAGAACGCGGTCGCCGGTGGAGGAAGTACACAGAAATTCATAGGCTGCAACCTCGTTTTGACCGGAAGTTGGGATCAAAGCAAGACGAGAACTGTCGATGGTGAGTGCTTTGCTGACCGATTCCTGTGCCTGTTCCATGGTAATGGCAGGCGCATCAAGACTGCGTTGTTGATGGTTGACGAGATAACCGCGCGCATCAAGTCCGAGGATGGAGCCATCCTGCATCGAAACAGCCACCTTAATCAAGTCGGTATAGCAGATGGTCTGTGCGGAAGCATCATAGTAGGCGAAATTGATGGTGACAACGCCGTTGTCAATTTCGTAGTAGGTGTCCTTCATAGACTGATAACCGATGGAGGCAAGATATTGCTGTGCCTTGGAGATGGCGTCCTCATAGGAGAGGTTTTCGGCGATGGCGTCCGGCTTTTCGGTGACAAAGTAGCACAGATAACCGCCGTTTTTGGTGATTGCCACCGAGTTGCTCACACCGTCATGGAAAACGTAGCAAGGCAGTTTGGAATTTTCCTCGCGCACTTCGGGCAGTTCTCTGGGGCAGGCTTTTTTGGCGGTTGTCCGCGCCTGTTCTTCGGTGATTTCCGGTTTGTCCTTGGTCATCAGCGGTGTTTTTTCAAGGATGTGGTCGGAAAATGGTCCGTCATAGATGAGCGTCGGGTAGCCGGTGAAACCATCCTCCACCTGTTTGAGGACGGAAGAACCTGCGGTGGCAGGTGCATCCATGGTGGAGGAGTTTGCGGCATTGGCGTTATCCTGCTGGCTGGAAGTGTCGTTCTGCTGGTTGGCGGTGCTGCCCTGGTGGTTCAGGAGGGTCAGCTGTTCGATGCTTACATTGCCGTTTTGCAGAGCGGTGGCAATTGCGTCAACCTGCTCGCTCAAACGGTCAGCATATTCGCGCAGGGACGCAAACTGCTGACGTTCTTCGTCGGTAAGTTCCTGACCGGAGGCGAATTTTCGGGAAAGATACATCGCGTAATCACCCGCCTGCGAAAGAAATCGGTTGGTATTTTCCATCACAGCGTCGGTGACAGGGAGGGTGGAGAGTGCGGACTTTGCCGCGGAGGATTCCTGCCACATTTTGGAGGAAATCATCGAAAGCTGCGGCGATGTGCCGGCATACATTCCCTTGACAAGGTCGGAGGAAAGATTGGACAGATTCTCCGAGGCAAGGTCTGCGGCGCGCAGGTAGGTATTTTGCAGGGTGAGGCGGTAGCGGTTGATCTGTACATGGTTATAGCTTGCCCAGATGGCAAGGATCACCGTCAGCACCAGCAAAAAGCCGATGACAGTTTTCATGGCGATCGAGGATACGCCTTCTCCGCCGGAGGAATTGTTTTCGTTAGGATTCATACAACGTTCCTGCCTTTCTTATTTAAGGTATGTGGATATTGTTTACCAGAAATCAGGAGGTTATACATAAAAAACCTGCTCTTTGTCAAGGGCAGGTTTTTTATTTACAATGATTTACAATGTTCGACAGATATGCTATACTGTATTTTATCGGAAGGACGGGCGGTCAACTCCAAGGGAGGTGACCGTATGAGTACAAATGATGTTTTAACATTATGTCTACTTATCGTTGCGGTTATCGATCTTGTTTATAAAATAGCAAGAAAATAACCGCCCCCACCTAAAGCGCGAGAGCGGCAATTTTCAACTCTAAATTGAAACTAGTTGACCGTTTCTCATGCCAGTGAGAAGCCGTCCTTCTGATACCTATTATAGTTTAAAAGCCTGCTCTTTGTCAAGGGCAGGTTTTTTATTTACAATGTTCGACAGATATGCTATACTATAGTTTATCGGAAGGATGGCAACGGTTGTTCCCTATTTTACATATGGGGGTGAAGCGTTAGGCTTTGCCTACCGCCGCAAGAAGCGAACTGAGTTCGCTTCTTGGAGGGGACACAACACTGTTCTTCTTTTTTTGTAAAGCTGAAAGTGTCCCCATCATTGACAGAAGTTTTAATGCTTCTCGATCTGATCGCAATGATCATCTTCGGCGTCATCGCAGTTTGCATGACAAAGAAATAACCGCCCTATAGGTTAGGGGCGGCTCTTCTTCAAGCTCATACTTTTGGGGAGCAGCCGCCGCCTGACACACGGGAGCCGTCCTTCTGATACCTATTATAGTTTAAAATCCTGCTCTTTGTCAAGGGCAGGATTTTTATTTTTGTGGGAAGGCTTGAAATCTCGCCGACCGAAGCGATAGGAATAATCGCTTCGGTCCTTTTTTTTGTGAAGAAGTGAGAAAATTGCAGGGGATTTTCAGAATAAACTACAATTTGCGAAAACAACGTTGACAAACGGACTTGTGATATTTATAATAAAAATGCCGTCCTAAATAGGAGGAAAATTAGGCATATTGAACACAAGACAGAATAAGTGTACGATATGCGACAGAATGAAAGGAGTTTGTTCATGATTGACGAGAAAATGAACATCGAAATGGAAGAAAGAACTGAGGACAGAAGAATCCGCAAGACAAAAAAAGCGCTGTCTGCGGCGATGGTAAGACTGCTGAGCAGAAAGAACATCTTGGAAATTACCATCAAGGAACTGACCGATGAGGCGGACGTCCACCGCGGCACGTTCTATCACCACTACAAGGATGTGTTTGATCTGCGCCAGCAGGTGGAGCGCGAGGTGCGGCAGGAGCTGCGGGAGCTGGTGGACAGCGTGAGCGACCGCGAACTTGCAAACGGGCCTTATCCGCTGCTGCTGAAGGTGCTTACCTATTTAGAAGAAAACCGCGACGAGGCAAAAATGCTCACCAGCGAAAACGGCTGCCCCGAACTGCTGCAGGAGCTTTGCGCCAACATCAGCATCAGGAGTATGCGGACGGGGCTGTTTGGAGAGCATCTGCGGTACGGCAACCGGTTCTGCGCGTCGGGAATCCAAGGGATGATCGTCTCATGGGTGGAGGATAAGATGCGGATGCCGCCCAAGGAGATGGCGAAGGTGATGGAAACCATGATGGTGGGCAAGAGAGAGGATCAGGCGCAGGAGCTTAGTTCCGTCAAGTAACAACACAAAAATGATATTATAATAGGTAAACAAGGAAAGCAGGGAAGTCCGGCATTGTGAAGCAACAGCAGGTCGGCGGCTCTGTATTTATTTTTGCATATGAGTGCATAAAAATCCGTTTAGAATGTATATTATCGCACATAAGAAAAGATGAAAGTACATTAAGAGACAAATAAACAGCAGAATGTCGTAAAACAACACAAGCAAACCGGTCGCAGGGCGAAAAATTATGCGGCGAAACCGATTTGTCATTTTTTTGCAATTTTTTAAGGCAAACAACGGGAAAAAGGGGACAACACGGGAAAACTTTTCATAAAAATTTAAATATTTTTTAGAAGTGCTAAAAAAAAACGACTAGGTGTTGACTAAGTGGTATTGTGCGCTTCATCAATTTGAGATACAATAATGTCAGACGCAGGGGATGTGTGGAGCACCCCCGAAGTCAGAAACAGGCGTTTTAATTTTGAATAAATATTCAAAACTCCAAAACGACCAAAAACATATTTTTAGGAGGAAGAAAGACTATGAAAAAAGTACTTTCCGTAGCTATGGCTTCTGCTATGGTACTGGGCATGGGCGCTAACGCTTTTGCTATCGAGTACAGCACAGGCTCTAAAGACACAGCAGCTTGGCCAAAGAACTTTGGTTTTGAAGGCGAACTGTTTGTAACAGACAAAAACGGTGATCTCATCGAAGAATCCACCACTCTGCTGAACGACAGCGAAGCTGTTGATTTCGAACCAGGCGACGTTATCTGGATGCCTCTGTATGCTGATAACCAGTATCAGTACAAAGCTGACTACTCTAAAGGTGAAAGCGAGAAGGCTGAAGTAAACAACATCAAACTGGGTGCAGACTACTTTACAGAGTGTGTAGAAGAAACACAGCTCCCATCTGTTGGTACAAGAGAAGACCTTAAGGCAGACCTTGGTACAATTAGGATTAAATTGGATAATGCTTTTGCCGCAGCTACCAAAGCAACAGTAACTCTGGGTAGCAATACAACTGCTACAAACCCTAGCGTTGACCCAACCAACAATAAGGTTACTTTTGATTTGACTCAGACTGCATACGAAACAGTAACTAACAAAAAAGCTCCAACCGGATATAAAGAAGAAACTGTAACAGTAACGGTTACAGCCACTGACTTTGATGCTAACAATGAGACTACTGTTCTTCTTAAAGATGTAAAAGTAGCAACATATCCTGTTAATGCTGTTAATGGTATAGACGCAGCAGCAGCTCATCTGAACGAAATCCCAACTGAAATTGAGGTAGTTGGCGGTTCTAAAACTACTACAAGAAAAGTTGATAGCGCAAAAGCTGTAGTAAACGGCAAAACTTTCACCGCTACAAAACCAGCTTACTTCGCTGATCTGATTAAAAAGGTAAACGATGAACTGGACGCTATGTTTGTAGCAGGCAAATCTGCTAAGATTAAAGACGTAGTTGTTACTGTAAACCTCGCTAAAGAAGCAGGTACATCTGACTACATTGGCAAACCAGGTATCGTTGAAGTTGTTGACGGCAAGATCGTTGTTGACGGCAAACTGACAACTGACGATGTTGACAATCTGCTGGCTGATCACGGTCTGTACACCGGCAACATCGACAAGAACTGGTCCATCAACCTGCTCGAAGAAACCAAGGGCGTTGCTGAACTGATCGAAAAAGCTGAGCTGTACAAAGCTACCGCTAGAGATT
>CAMNVW010000042.1 GCA_946563605.1 uncultured Clostridia bacterium
TTTTCTGGCAGCCAGATCAACATACGGATACAGATACCGAATCGATGTGAGTTTTTCCACATTGGATGCAAGCAGTTCTGGATAGTACGCAACAACCGGACAGTTAAAGTGGTTGTCGCCTTTTTTTTCGTCAAAGTTATAGCTCATGCAGGGGTAGAAGATGGTGTCCACGCCCTTTTCCAGCAGGTTTTCGATGTGTCCATGCATCAGCTTTGCCGGATAGCAAGCTGTATCAGACGGCACAGAGTACTGTCCCTGCGCATAAAGTGCGCGGGAAGAAATATCCGAAATAATGACATTAAAGCGCAGACTGTGCAGAAATTCTGTCCAGAAAACGATGTTCTCATACATATTCAATCCCATCGGAATCCCTATAGTTCCGCGTTCAAACGGCTTTTCAGCACGCAGTCTGTCACATTCTTCACTCAGCGCGCGAATTTTATCCAGCTTATACTGGTACAGATCGGGGAGCTGTTTTTCCTTGCCCAATCCCAACGGTTTTTCACACCGGTTGCCGGAGATATACCGTTCTCCGCCTGCGAAAGTATTGATTGTCAGATTGCAGTGGTTGGTACAGCCCTTACAGACAACCGGCTTTGATTCATGCTCAAAATTTTGCAGTTCCTGCATCGAAAGCATTGAGGAAGCCGGCTGTTTATTCGCCTGATACATTCCGCGTGCATAGATAGCCGCGCCGTATGCACCCATCAAACCGGCAATATCCGGTCGGGTGACGTTGTGACCGATTTCCTGCTCAAAGCTTCTCAGCACCGCATCATTCAAAAAGGTGCCGCCCTGCACGACGATATGCTCACCTAATTCTTCGGCGCTTCTCGCACGGATAACCTTGTAGAGGACGTTCTTAACGACGCTCATCGAAAGTCCTGCGGAAATATCCTCCACGCTTGCGCCGTCCTTCTGCGCCTGCTTGACCGATGAGTTCATAAACACCGTACAGCGTGAACCCAGATCGACCGGATATTTCGAGAACAATCCAAGCTGTGCGAATTGTTCCGCAGTATAGCCCATCGACTTTGCAAACGTCTCAATAAACGAGCCGCAGCCCGAAGAACAAGCCTCGTTGAGCATGATAGAGTCGATAGCGTCATGTTTGATTTTAAAGCATTTGATGTCCTGACCGCCGATGTCCAGAATAAACTCAACCGCAGGGTCAAAGTGCTGCGCCGCCTTAAAGTGAGCGATCGTCTCAACGATGCCGTCATCCAAATGGAATGCGTGCTGAATCAATTCTTCGCCATATCCGGTGGAAACCGCATAACGAATTTTGATTCTGTCCCCACAGGCTTCATAAATTTTCAGGAGCTGCTCCCGCACAATTTGAACCGGATTGCCCTGATTAGAGCTGTAATAGCGATAGAGCGTCTCAAACTGGTCGCTCATCAAAACAAGCTTTGTGGTGGTAGAACCGCAGTCGATTCCAAGGTAGGCGTCGCCGCTGTATTCCGCAATATCCTTCCACGGAACATTTGCTTTGCTGTGACGGCGCACAAATTCATCGTGTTCCTGCGCGCTGGAGAACAGCGGTTTGAGATAATGCGTCGATTTCGAGCGCGAGGAAGCATTTTGCAGGATCTGCCTAAATTCCTCATAGGTATATTCGCGCTCAAGACCTCTGGCATAGAGCGCCGTTCCCATCGCAACCGAATACCGTGCCCATAACGGAAAAACCGCGTTTTCTTCTGAAAGCTTCAAGGTATTTGCAAAACGCTCCTGCAAGCCTTTGAAAAAGAAAAGCGGTCCGCCCAAAAAGAGCACCTTGCCTTCAATTTTTCTGCCCTGACTCAAACCGGTTACGGTCTGGTCAACAACCGCCTGAAAAATGCTTGCACAGACGTCCTCTTTTCTCGCGCCCTGATTGAGCAGAGGCTGAATATCCGTCTTGGCAAAAACGCCGCATCGGGAGGCGATTGGATAAATTCTTTCGTGCTTTTGGCTGAGTGTATCCAGTTCTTCCGGCGTGATATTGAGCAGCGTCGCCATCTGGTCAATAAACGCACCTGTGCCGCCTGCACAGCTGCCGTTCATGCGCTCCTCCAAGCCTCCGCTGAGGAAAATGATTTTCGCATCCTCACCGCCAAGCTCGATGACCGCATCGGTATCAGGCTCGTACTGCATCACCGTTTTATAGGTGGCGAAAACCTCCTGCACAAAGTCGATTCCTGCATCCTCCGCCAACCCTAAGCCTGCCGAGCCGGAAATTGCTGCGCAAAATTTTCCGTCCTGCAAAAATTCCTTTGCACCTTCCAGCGCCTGCGAGGTCGCCTGACGGACTTGCGACATATGTCTTTGATAAACCTGATAGAGGATGTTGTCCCCCTCCATCACAACGACCTTGACCGTCGTTGAACCAATATCAATTCCTACATTCTTGAGCAATATTCTCCCCTGCCATTTCTAACTGTTTGTCTTTTTTGCTCTGTTTTTCTGCATTTTCCCTTATCATTTTGTATTCGCAAAGCTGTCTATCTTTACCAAACTTTCCTATTTATAATTCTACATCAATTTCAATTTCCACTTCATTATAAATCCAAGTCAAAAAAGTGTCAATTATCACAAAAAGAAATTCACATTCTGTTTAAAACCACTTGAAGCGACGACAGAAATCATCCTATAATGACCGCTTTCCACAAAGCTTTGCGGAAAAAATGTCTATATTTTGTTTTTGTATGCAAAAATGCTTGACAGATACCAAAATCAGGCGTATATTTTTTATATTGTCATTCCGGTGTCCACTAAAAATCTGCCGGAACAGGAGGATCTTATGAACTGCAAAATGACGGCATCTTTCTATTTTGCATATTTTTTCGGCTTTGGCTTTTGGGCTCAGAGCAACTTTGTTATGCAAAATTGAATAAAACCGCCAAAAGAAAGGCTGCAATGCGTTTTCAGTTTTTTTGCAAAATCTAAAAACACATAACATTCTCTTGATAACAATCCTGTTTTCAATCTGCCGATGCTTTTGACAAAAGCATCGGCTTTTTCTTTATTTTGCAAACTTCCAAAGACGAAAGGATTTGATGATATGATTATTATTCTAAAAAAAGATACGCTCCCTCAGCAGGTGGAATCTATGGTCAAACGCTTTGAGGAAATGCAGTTTCAGGTGCAGGAAATCCGCGGCGTGCATGAAACGATCCTCGGTTTGATTGGCGATACCTCCCGTTTGGACGTCGATGATATTAAATCCATGAATATCGTGGCTGAGGTAAAGCGAATCCAGGAACCTTACAAAAATGCAAACCGCAAATTCCATCCCGACGATACCGTCATCGACGTCTGCGGCAGAAAAATCGGCGGCGGACATTTTCAGGTTATCGCCGGTCCGTGTTCGGTGGAAAGCTGCGAGCAGATGACCGCCGTTGCTGACGCTGTCAAAAAATCTGGCGCAGGACTTCTGCGCGGCGGTGCATTTAAACCGCGCACCTCCCCATACTCTTTCCAGGGACTGCGCGCAGAGGGTTTGGAATATCTGCTGGAAGCCAAAAAATCCTCCGGTCTGCCTATCGTCACCGAAATTATGAACGCCGCACATCTGCCAATGTTTGAAAATGTGGACATCATCCAAGTCGGTGCAAGAAATATGCAGAACTTTGAGCTGCTCAAGGAACTCGGTAAAGTGGACAAGCCAATTCTGCTCAAGCGCGGTCTTGCAAATACCATCGAAGAGCTGCTGATGAGCGCCGAATATATCATGGCAGGCGGCAACAAAAAAGTAATCCTTTGTGAACGCGGCATCCGTACCTTTGAAACCGCTACCAGAAATACGCTGGATATTTCCGCTGTTCCAATCATCAAAAAGCAGTCCCACCTGCCCGTCATCATCGACCCAAGCCATGCTGCCGGCATCCGTTGGATGGTGCATCCGCTTTCGATGGCGGCAATCGCAGTCGGTGCGGACGGCTTGATGATCGAAGTTCACAACCATCCTGAAAAAGCGCTGTGCGACGGCGCGCAGTCTTTGACGCCGGAACAGTTTGACGAAGTGATGCAGGATGTAAAACGCACCGTCACTTTCTTTGGCAAACAGTTGGACTAAGTTTCCCTATTGACGAAACAAGGAGTTGATTTCCCTTGAAAACCGTAACCGTAAACGCAAGCGTTCGATACGATGTTCTGATTGAAAAAGGCTGTCTTTCCCGATGCGGAGAAATGACCGCAGAGATATTCGACCCGAAAAAATCCACCGCCGCCATTATCACCGACGATACTGTCGCAGGACTTTATCTTGACACCGTTGTCGATTCTTTCCAAAAAGCCGGATTCTCCGTCTGCTGCTTTGTATTTCCAAACGGAGAGGATTCCAAGTCCCACGACGTATTGCTTCAAGTATATGATTTCCTGATTGAAAATCATGTCACCCGAACCGATTTTATTGTTGCACTCGGAGGCGGTGTTGTCGGGGACCTCGCCGGTTTTGCCGCCGCAACCTATCTGCGCGGCATCCGCTTCATGCAGATTCCAACGACCTTCCTTGCCGCAATCGATTCTTCGGTCGGCGGCAAAACCGCTGTCAACATCCCTGCCGGAAAAAATCTGATTGGCGCATTCCACCAGCCTTCTCTTGTGGTGTGCGACCCTTGTACCTTCTCAACGTTAAAGCCCGAAACCTTTGCGGACGGCTGTGCTGAAATGATCAAGTATGCGATGATTTGGAGCGAGGACTTTCTGCGCCTGCTTGAAACGTGTGACATCAACGAGCAAATCGAAGAAATCGTTGCATACTGTGTGGACATCAAGCGGCAGATCGTCGAACAGGATGAGCGCGACTGCGGCATCCGCATGATTTTAAATTATGGTCACACACTGGGGCACGCCATCGAAAAAATCACCAACCACACCGTCACCCACGGTCATGGCGTTGCCATCGGCATGGTGCTGATTACGAAGCTTGCTATCCTGATGGGACGCTGCGAACAGCCATTGCTGAACCGTCTGTGCGCCGTATTAAAACGGTACCATCTTCCTACCGCCTACGACGGCAAGGTTTCCGACCTCATCGACAGCTGTCTGCATGATAAGAAGCGGGCTGGCAGCATCATTCGCTTGATTTTTGTCTCCAACGTTGGAAAAACAGACATCGTGCCGATGGATACTGACGATTTTACAAAACTGCTTTCGGAGGATACGCCATGTTAAGTTACTCTGTCCACGGCGCTTTGTCGGGCGAGATTACCGCACCTGTTTCCAAATCAGACTTACACCGTCTGATTTTAGCCTGTGCGCTGTCACAAGGCAGAACCCATATCCGGCGCTGTACGCTCTCGAAGGACATTCAGGCAACCGCAAATGTCCTGCAAGCCGCAGGCGCAAAAATCACCTTTACGAATGACGATATTGAGGTTGAGGGCATCTCCGAAAATTCCGGCACTACTGTGTTATGCGACTGCTGCGAATCCGGTTCAACGCTGCGCTTTCTGGTTCCGGTGATGGCGGCTCTTTGTAAAAATGCAACCTTTATTGGACAGGGTCGGCTTGCACAGCGTCCAATGGAACCGCTTCTATCCGAATTAGTCGCACACGGCGTACAAATTCATACACCGCAAAACGGGGACACACTGCCGCTTGAGATCAGCGGTCAGCTGCGCGGCGGAACCTTCCATTTTTCCGGAGACGTCAGCTCGCAGTACATCACAGGACTGCTGTTTGCTCTTCCTCTTTTGCGCGAAAACAGCCGCATCGTGCTCTCTTCCCCACTTCAATCCAAGGGCTATGTGGACATGACGCTCCATGTTTTAGAACGCTTCGGGATTCAGATTGAACCTGCCAGTGACGGCTGGCTGATTCCTGGCGGACAAACCTACCGTTCTCCGCGTGAACTGATTGCGCAGGGCGATTGGAGCAACGCTGCGTTTTGGATCTGTGCCGGCGCTATCTGTCCGAATGCTCAAATCACCACCACCGGCATCGACCCTGATTCCTTGCAGGGGGACAAGGCTGTCTGCGACATTCTAAAGCAGATGAGCGCACAGATTACTGTTGATTCCGATTCTGTGGCCGTCAAACATTCCTCTTTACAAGGCACGACCATCGACGCTTCGCAGATTCCCGACATCATCCCGATTCTTTCCGTCGCCGCCGCAGTTGCGCAGGGACAGACAAACATCATCAACGCAGGCAGGCTTCGCATCAAGGAAAGTGACCGTCTGCACGCTATGTACGAATGTTTGAGCAGTATCGGCGCCGATGTCACCGAACTGGAAGAAGGCTTGAGCATCCGCGGAAAGCCCTTTTTACAGGGAGGTACCGTTGATTCCTTTAACGACCACCGCATCGCCATGTCCATGGCAGTCGCTTCTCTTGTCTGCAAAGATCCGATGGTCATCCGCGATCCAATGTGCGTTACAAAATCTTATCCCGATTTCTACAAAGATTTTCAATCGTTAGGAGGCAATGTTCATGTCATCGACTTGGGGGCATAACTTAAAAATATCCATCTTTGGAGAAAGTCACTCCAAAGGCATTGGCATTGTGATTGACGGCGTTCCCGCCGGTACGGTGGTGGATTTTCAGGCGCTGCTGCTCTTCATGGCAAGGCGCAGTTCCAAAGGCGGCTGTCTGGATACACCGCGTCTGGAAAAGGATTTCCCCATCATCCAAAGCGGTCTGCTGCCCGATCCAAAGGAGCCGCAGCGGCTGATTGCCTGCGGAACGCCAATCTGTGCATTGATTGAAAACAACAACACACAATCCAAGGACTATGATCAGCTGCGTTCGGTTTCGCGCCCCGGTCATGCCGATTACACCGGCTTTGTCCGCTACCATGGATGCAACGATATCCGCGGCGGCGGTCATTTTTCCGGCAGGCTGACCGCTCCGCTGTGTTTTGCAGGCGGTATCGCAAAGCAGTACCTGCGCACACACAACATCGAAATCGGCGCGCACATTGCTTCGGTGGGGTCAATCCATGATGCCGCTCTCGATCCGGTTTCGGTCGATTGGAAAACGCTGTCCATGCTTCAGGAAAAATTCTTTCCTGTTTTGGATGATGCCGCAGGTCAGCAAATGCAGCGCTTGATTGAGAAAAGCCGTGAACAACTCGATTCTGTCGGCGGCGTCATCGAATGTGCCGCTGTCGGACTGCCTGCCGGTTTGGGTGACCCCATGTTTGACTGTGTGGAGAGCAAGCTTGCTTCGCTTATCTTTGGCATTCCTGCTGTCAAAGGCTTGGAATTTGGCTTGGGCTTTGGTTTTGCCGAACTGCACGGCAGTCAGGCAAACGATCCTTTTTACATGAAAGACCGCGTGGTCAAAACCACCTCCAACAATAACGGCGGTATTTTGGGCGGCATCACAAACGGAATGCCGATGCTGTTCCGAACTGTCATCAAACCGACGCCGTCCATCTCCCAAAAACAGCAGACGGTCAACTTCAAGACCGGAGAAAATGTGGAGCTGACTATCACCGGACGCCATGACCCCTGTATTGTCCGCCGTGCGGTACCGTGCATTGAATCTGCTGCTGCGCTTGCCCTGATGGATATTCTGCTTGGCTCGGATTTTTCCAAATAACCCCCTTTCAGAAAGGAATTGGTCACGATGAAAAAAATCGAACAAATCATCCGCAGCGGCGAAAGCTCCCCTTGCTCTCATCCGGCTGAATGTGCTTGTCAGGGCGTTGCAGGCGCATTTTCGCACCGCGCTTGTCTGGAAGTTTTCGAGCAGCCCGACATCCGCTTTTATCCGCACTTTGAGGATGTGTTCGAGGCGGTCAGCCGCGGAGAACGCCGCTACGGCATCATCCCCATCGAAAACACACTGGCTGGTTCCGTTACAGACAACTATGACCTGATGCTACAATACCATCTGTCCATTGTCGGGACCGTCAAGGTAAAAATCGAACACTCCCTGCTTGCCTTGCCCGATGCGCAGCAAGAACAGATTCGCCAAATCTATTCCCATGAGCAGGCGCTGCACCAGTGCTCAGATTTTTTAAAACAGCATCCGCAGATCACTTCCCACCCCTATTCCAATACAGCGGCTTCGGCGAAATTTGTCGCTTCTCAAAACGATCCTTCGCTTGCGGCAATCGGTTCTCCCGACTGCGCGCAGATGTATGGTCTCAAAGTTTTAAGCCATTCCATCCAGAACCGTCGGGATAATTTTACGCGCTTTGTGGTGCTCGCACAACAGCCAATTTCCCACCCTGCCTGCGGCCGTATCAGCCTGATTGTCCGTGTACAGCATCAGGCAGGCGCTTTGTACCGCGCACTTTCCCGTTTTGCCGATCAGCAGATCAATCTTTTGAAGCTCGAATCCCGCCCGATTCCAGACAGTCCGTTTGAGGTGATGTTCTATTGGGACTTTGCCGGCAATATGCAGGAGCAACGCGTGCAGACCGCTCTGCAAAATCTCAGGCAGGATGTTGATTATCTGAAAATTCTTGGAAATTATCCTGAGCAGTAATTTTCCAAACCGTCTTGTTTGGAAGAAAACTTTTGATTTTCTTCCAGTTTCGACCCTTTTTGATTGGACAAATTTACTAAATTCAACTTCAACAAATGTAACAACAGTATAAAATATGGATATTTAGTTGAAAAATTTGCCCATTTGCGGTATGATATTCTTGTGTTATTTAGTGTATCATAAATTGGAAGGTCTTGATCCAGACTAATTTATCCCAGACCCGAACCATTCTTTGGATAAACGCTGGGAAGCGGAGGTATTATCTATGCACGAACCAACGATCTCTTTTTCTCTGCACGATGATAAGGAAAAGGAAATCAAAAAAACATTGACCATTATCTATGACGCACTCCGTCAGAAGGGCTACAACCCGATCAACCAGATCGTGGGTTATATTCTTTCGGAAGACCCGACCTATATCACCACCTATAACAATGCACGCAGCCTGATTCGCCGAATTGACAGAGACGAGCTTCTGCAGATTCTGGTAAAATCTTATCTGAACGAATAAATTTTTTGATTTTGCCGTAAAAATGCTTTTGTTTCCAAAAAGGTTGAGGATAGCCGAAATACGGCTGTCCGCTTTTTTGTCCGCTGCAGTCTGTATGACTGCGGCTGGTAGTTTTGCGCACATTCGACAGGCAAACACAAGAAGGGAGTTTTTGTGATGTCACAGGAATTTTTGATGTATAAAGGACGTCCGCTGGTTCGCAGCGGTCAAACGCTGTATTACGGAAGCATGGGTGACAAATGCGTTGCTCATCTGCAGGTGAAAAGCGAACAGCAGCTCAACGGCATCAGCACTGCAAACAAGGTTGTTGTTCAGCTGATTTCTACCGATGAAACACTTCCGCTCAAAGAACGTATTCTCAATAAGGCTGAACGCGATGGATTGTACGAAGCGCTGTCCATCGCAGGGATTTGGATGGAGCGCTACAACAAGTAATTTTTTATTTTGGGTATCGAAAAAAGGCGACCTGTTTGTTGTAAAACAAACAGGTC
>CAMNVW010000043.1 GCA_946563605.1 uncultured Clostridia bacterium
GCCGAGGAAGAACTCGCCAAAGTACCACGCAATCAAACCGATGGATATCGCGCTGACAAAGGCAAGAACCATGCTCTTGCTGAAGATTTCCTTGACGCGGTGCAGATTGTTTGCGCCCACATTTTGGCTGGTAAAGGTGATGCACGCCTGTGTAAACGCCTGCATACCGATGTAAACAAAGCTCTCCACATTGTTGCCGGCGCTGTTGCCTGCAACGATGACAGAGGAATTGAAGGAGTTGATGCTGGACTGTACCACAACGTTGCTCAAAGAAAAGACCATGCCCTGAATACCAGCAGGAACGCCGATTTTGATGATGTCCCATGCCACATGGCGGTCGATGCCGAGCTCTTTTAATTCAAGGTGTGTGGAGTCGCATTCCTTCATCAATGTGATGCAGACCAGGACTGCCGCCAGCGCTTGCGAGATAACGGTGGCAATCGCAACACCGGCAACGCTCATCTGCAGTACGATGACAAAAAACAGGTTAAGCAGGACGTTGGTCAGACCGCTGATGAAAAGAAAGTATAGCGGTCGCTGGGTGTCACCCTTTGCACGCAGGATGGAGGCGCCAAAGTTGTAAATCAAACTAAAAAAGGTGCCAACAAAGTAAATGCGCATATACAGCTCGCTGAGTCCAATAATATCACTTGGAGTTTCCATCAGACGCAGCAGCGGTCGGGATACAAAGAAACCGAGCACCGACAACAGCAGACCGGAGACAATCGCCATGGTAATCGAAGTATGCACGGATTTTCTGACCGCTTGCTGGTTGTCTGCGCCAAGATATCTCGCAATCAGGACGTTGCATCCGATGCTGAGACCATTGAACAGTGAAAGCAGCAAAAAGCAGACGGAACCGGTCGCTCCCACAGCAGCCAGCGCCTGTTGTCCGGCAAATCTGCCGACGACAACGGTATCTGCCGCGTTGAACAGCATTTGCAGCAGATTGGTCAGCATCAGCGGAACCGCAAATGCCCAGATGTTTTTCAGCAGTGAACCATTGAGCATGTCCACTGACTGAGATCGAAAACTTGCCATAAAATTTCCTCCCATTCATAACAAACTGATATAATGATAGCACATTTTGGAGGGCAAGAAAAGGTTTGGAAAAAAGGGAGACTTCTGAATTTACAACGGGAGTTTATTGCACTTTGTACAAATATTTCTGTATAAAAACTGAGAAACAGGAGAATTTTTCAAAAAACAAATATTGACTTGTTTAGAAAAATTTGGTAAGATAAAATTGTAAAGAAACCAAGGTTTCAAAAATAAAAAAGGAGGACTTATCATCATGAAAGTTTTAATTACAGGCTTTGATCCATTTGGCGGTGAAAAAGTAAACCCTGCTTATGAAGCGGTAAAACTGCTGCCGGACACCATCGCAGGCGCAGAAATCGTGAAATTGGAAATTCCAACTGTTTTCAGCAGAAGCGGCCCTGCGGTAGAGGCAGGCATCAAGGAGCATAATCCTGACATCGTTATCAACGTTGGTCAGGCAGGCGGACGTTCCTGCGTCACCATTGAAAGGGTTGCAATCAATCTGGCAGAAGCAAGAATCCCTGACAATGACGGTGAGTCTCCAATGGATCAGCCTTTGCAGGCAGATGGTGAAAGCGCTTACTTTGCAACCATCCCAGTCAAAGCCATCGTAGAGAATATCCGCAGCCACGGTTTGCCATGCCATATTTCCTACACAGCAGGCACCTATGTATGCAACTGCGTTATGTACAACGTACTGTATATGGCTGCAAAGAGATATCCAAATATCCGCGCAGGCTTCATCCATGTGCCATATGCTTCCGAACAGGTGGTAGGCAAACCAAACGGCACACCGTCCATGTCCCTGACTGACATTGCAAAGAGCCTTGAGTATGCAATTGAAGCTGCTGTCAATAATCAGGTGGATATCAAAAAAGCAGTAGGCGGAACCACTCACTAAAAGTCACGCTTTTGCCTATGTGTGAAAACTGGTTTTGTTTGCTCAAAAATAAAAGTTTTCGCCAGCCTTTTTCAAAAGGCTGTGGGGTTTGGGGCAACGCCCCAATAGATATATAATATATAAAATATAAAATATATAATATATAAATAAAAACGTTTGGGGCAGTAGAAGTTCATTGTAAACAATGAACTTCCGTGAGTTTGGCAAATCCAAACTTAGGAACTCGATGCAGCTGTGCGGTAGCACACCGCGACAGCGGCTGGCAGAAAATCAACTTTATAAAAAAATAAGGATAGAGGCACAGTTTTTGATTGATGCCTCTATCCTTTTTATTTTTTTAATCAAGGAAATTTGCCACTCTGCAAAATAGATGGAAAGCAAGCTGCACTATCGTGCAGCCGCACTGCCGTGCGACAGCATCGAAACAGCTCTCTGTCTCTATCCCTTTTTATTTTTATATTGTTTTTAGGGAATTTCGCACTCTGCGGAGTGCGACCAAAGGCGCTGCCTTTGGAAACTGCGAGCTTTTTGAAAAAAGCTCGACCAAAAACTTTGGTTCTTCTTAAAACCAATTTTCGCACAAAGGTGAAAGTGCGACTTCCATTCTCAGGGTCACGCGGCACAAAGCTGATTACAATACAAACTCACGGACAAGAAAAACTGGGGAGAATGGGCATAGCCCATTCTCAGGGTCGCACAAGTTAAAACCAATTTTCGCACAAAGGTGAAAGTGCGACCTCTATTCCCTCGAGAATTTTTGACTGAGTGCGTCCTTCCAGACAGAGGGATGAAACAGAATCAACAACGGGAACATTTCCAATCTTCCGGCAAGCATATCAAACATCAGAATATATTTGGAAAAATTAGAAAATCCGTTGAAATTACACGTCGGACCTACCAGCTCCAACCCGGGACCGATGTTGTTGATCGTTGCGGTAACCGCGGTGAAGTTGGTAATCAAGTCGTGTCCTTCAATCGAAAGCAGGAACAGAGAAACGGTAAAGACAACAGTGAAGGTGATAAAGTAGATGTTAATCGAGTTGAGTATCTCACTGTCGAGCGGTTTATTTTCAAAGTTGATGGTTTTCACGCTCTTTGGATGGATATAGGAGTTGAGCTCCTTGCCGATGTTTTTAATCATGATCACGATGCGGGATACCTTAATGCCGCCGCCGGTGCTGCCGGCGCAGGCACCGATGAACATCAGCAGAACCAAAACGAAGCGGCAGCTTTCCGGCCAAAGGTTAAAATCAACTGTTGAAAAGCCGGTTGTTGTGATGATCGATGCGACCTGAAACGAAGAATGTGTCAGAGCATCGAAGGCGTTAGCGGCGGTACCAAGGATATTGAAGAAGATAATGCCAATCGCAGCGCCGATGATGAGAAGATAATACCGCACCTCTTCCATCGAAAAGGCATTTTTGAATTTTTTGAACAGCAGCAGATAATAAACATTAAAGTTGACGCCGAACAAAATCATAAAGATGGTGACAACCCATTGGATGTACGGCGAATAACTCATCAGGCTGTCATTTTTGATGCCAAAGCCACCGGTGCCTGCGGTACCGAAAGTGGTGGTGATTGCGTCAAAGAGGGGCATTTTTCCAAGCAGCAGCAAAACCAGCTGCAAAACGGTAAGTCCGAAGTAAATCATATACAGGATACGCGCGGTGTGCCGGATTTTGGGAACCAGTTTTCCAACCGAAGGTCCCGGGCTTTCGGCGCGCATCAGATTGATGTTGGAACCGCCGCTCAGCGGAATGACCGCAAGTAAAAACACCAAAACGCCCATACCGCCGATCCAGTGGGTGAAGCTGCGCCAGAACAAAGCACAGTGGGAAAGTCCCTCTACATTGTTTAAAATACTTGCACCGGTGGTGGTAAAGCCGGAGATGGTCTCGAACAAAGCGTCGGTGAAGGAGGGAATCTCCTTGGTGAGCCAGAAAGGCAGACATCCGTACAAGCTCATCAAAATCCAGCTGAGGGAGGTGGCGATACATCCTTCCTTGAGATAAAAAACAGGGTCGCTGGCTTTGCGCCAGGTCATCAGCATCCCCAAAAGCATACCAATCAAACTGACAGCCAGATAACAAGCGCCCTGCGGTTCGCGGTAAATCAGCGAAACCAGAAAAGGCAATATCATCAGCAGCGACTGAATCTTCAGAACATATCCCAGAATATAACGAATCATAGATGTATTCATAGTCTGTCTACCTCAAAATATCCAGAATGTCATGGAAGCCGGTGTGCGTTGTGACGATCATAACGGTATCGCCCGGTTTAATGCAGTCCTGACCGCTTGGAATGATGATCCTGCCGTTGCGGTTGATGCAGGAAAGCAGCAGATTTCTCTTCAAAGGCAGATCCATCAGCGGGATATTGGTGACAGGGGATTCTTCCTTGACGCGAAATTCAATCGCTTCAGCGCGGTGGTCGAACATATGATACAGCGTTTCAATGTTGCTGTTCATCGAGTTTTTCTTCGCGCGCACATAGGTGAGGATGCTTTCCGAAGTGATATAGCGCGGATAAACCACGCTGCCCAAATCCAAGCTGCTGATGACCTCGTTGAAGGTGATGCGGTTGATTTTGGTGACGACCTTTGTCTTGGAAATCTGACGCGCGTGCAGGGTCAGCAGGATATTTTCTTCATCAATGCCGGTCAGCGGAACAAAGGATTCAGTGTATTCGATGCCTTCCTCCTTGAGCAGCTTTTCGTTGGTTCCGTCGCCGTTGATGATAATGGCTTTTGGCAAAAGCTCGCTGAGCTCTTCACAGCGTTTCTTGTTGATTTCGATAATCTTGACCGAGATGCCCATGTGCAGCAGCTGCTTTGCAAGGTAGTATGCCGCTTTGCCGCCACCGATAATCATGGTGTTTTTAACGCGGTTGGTTTTAAAGCCGATGGTTTCCAGAAAAAGCTTGGAGGCTTGACGGGAGGAAACGTAGGAGATGACATCGCCTTTTTGCATCTGAAAATCACCGGATGGGATATAGACTTCTCCGTCTCGTTCGACCGCACAGATTAGAACATTTTGCACAATGTTTTTGCCCATATGGGCGATGGTCATGCCGTCAAGAATATTGTCAGGCGGGATTTTAAATTTGATCATCTGCGCCTGACCATGGGCGAATCGGGTGACCTCCAATGCAGTGGGCAGGTGCAAAATACGTGCGACCTCGTTGGCAGCCTCCAACTCAGGATTGATAATCATGGCAAGTCCCAATTTGTCGCGCAGATATCCGACCTCGGTGCTGTAATCCGGTGTGCGCACCCTTGCGATTGCCGCACAGTCACCCACACGTTTTGCGACGGTGCAGCACAGCAGGTTCAGCTCATCGGAATCGGTGACAGAGATAATGAGATCGGTGTCTTCGATGCCAGCCTCTTTTTGTACGCTGTAGCTTGCGCCGTTGCCGACGATGCCCATAATGTCATACAAGCTGGTGAGCGCTTGGATGCGCTCGGGAGATTTATCAATGATGGTAATGTCATGCCCCTCCTGGCGGAGCTGTTCCACAAGGGTCGTTCCCACCTTGCCGCAGCCGACAATGATGATTTTCAGACCCTTGCGCTCACCCTTTCGGAGATACTTACCGTTTTTTATTTGAAACATTTTCGCAACCTCTTCATATCACATTTTAGATAGGTACAAAAACCGATGCAGAACACGAGCCCGTATTCTGTGTTCTACAATTTTGGTTTAGCAGATATGCCTTATACAATGATATCATCTTCTTGTAAAAAAATCATTAACTTTCTATGAATGAGGGCGGTTTTATAGGTGACAGACAGAGAAAAGGGGAAAAAAGCGGAGAAAACGGGCAGATGTTCAAAATATTTTGCAGAAAACACAAAAAATCCAGACAGAAATTTCTGTCTGGATTTTTTGATAAACATATATTCGTTTTGTACAGAAGAATATCAGCGCAGAGCCGCCTGTGGGTCGTTCGGATTTGCCTCCAAGCGGCGGTAAATCCAGTTGAGCACACAGATTGCGGCAATCGCAAGGATAAACTCGGAACAGAACTGCGCGTGGCACAAACCATAGTATGGGAAGAAATGGTTGAGGATGAAAAGTGCGGGGATTTCCAGCACAATCTTGCGCAGGATTGCAAACAGCAAAGAAGCGCGTCCCAAACCGACAGCCTGAAAAACGCCGACCGCGAGGAAATCGATCGCCAAAAACGGAAGTCCCAAGGAGAAGCCGCGCAGCAGGTAGGTGCCGTATTGGATGATGATGTCGTTTTTCATGAACAGTGCGACAAAATTACCGGGGAACAGACAGAATAAAACGACCACCGTAATGATGACCGTCAGAGCGACTGTGCGGGTAAAGCTGATGGCTTTTTTCATGCGGGGAACATTTCCGCTGGAGAAGTTGTAGCTGACCAGCGGCATCACACCCTGCGAAATACCCATGGAAACATTCATTGGAACCATATAGATTTTCTGGCAGATGCCCATCGCAGCAACAGCGTCCGCGCCATAGGAGGAGGTAAAGTTGTTGAGGATGGTCATGCCAGTGACGTTGAGCAGATTTTGGATGGAGGCAGGGATGCCGACCGCGCAAACGCCGGAAACAATTTCTTTGTTGAGGGTGAATTTTTTTGGATTGACGCAGACAAAGGTCTTGCCTCTTTTGATAAACAGGAAAATGAAAAAGTATAAGCAGGCGGCGGTATTCGACAAAAAGGTTGCAAGACCTGCGCCGGCAGCGCCCATGTTCAGCGCGTTCGGAAGAATAAAGATCGGGTCAAGGATGATGTTCAAAAGACAGCCGCTCATGGTGCCGAGGCTGGCGTGCAGTGAGCTGCCCTCCGAACGGACAAGGTACGCCATAACGACGTTTAGGATGGACGGAATTGCACCACAGCTGACCGTCCAAAGCATATAGGAGCTGGTGGCAGCAACAGTGATGCTGTCAGCGCCCAGCAAGGAGAGCAGAGGGTGACGGAAAACGGTACACAGCAGCGAAAAGATAGCGCCGCAGAAGATGGAGCAGTAGAAACCGAAAGCAGAACTGCGGTAGACGGTTTCGTAATCCTTGCGTCCCAACGCGCGGCTCATCATGCTGGAGCTGCCCACACCGAACAGGTTGTTGATGGCGTTGAATGCAAGCAGCACCGGAGCCGCCAGGGTGACGGCGGCATTTTGTACAGGGTCGCCCAGCATACCGACAAAGTAGGTGTCTGCAAGGTTATAAATGACCATGACCAAAGAGCTGAGCACAGTGGGAACAGCCAGCTGTGCAACCGCTTTTGGAATAGGCATCTGCTCAAAAAGAATAGACTTAGAATCAGTTTGATTCATGTTGTTTCCCCCTTAAATGATATTTTTTATTATATCACACGAAAAAAATAGAGACAAGGGCATTGGAATGAATGGACGCAGGCTGACATATAGATGTGGCAAGACGTCCCATGAAAAAGGACAGGAGAGGAGGCAACGAGCGTTGAAAGGCTTACCGGAGGAACGCGCGATTCAATTAGCACAATATATCATCGAGCAGGACACCACTGTGCGGCAGACAGCAAAACAATTTTCCGTATCCAAAAGTACGGTACATAAGGACGTTACGCAGCGGTTAAAGCAGTGCAGTCCACAGCTGTACGAGCAGGTGAAAAAGGTTTTGGAACGCAACAAACTGGAGCGTCACATACGCGGCGGCATGGCGACAAAGGAAAAGTATGAGAGTATGCGCAGGTGCAGGGATCAAGAGAAGAAGGACAAAACTATTTAGCAAGGTAAAGCGTGAAAAGCTATAAAATTTGAATTTTATTCAAGATAAAAATAGTTTAAATATACAAAAAATGCAAAAAATAGCATAGAAAATAAACAAAAAGCTTGATTTTATAAAGGAAATTGAATATAATTTTTATAGTACAGAAATACTTGTTGTCGAAGCAAATGTTTCGATGAACAATCTTTTTATTTGACATTTTCTTTTATATTGTCTTTTTCCCGTATAAGCAAAGAGCACCGGTTTGCGCCGGTGCTTTTTGCTTATACTTTGGGTAAAAAATAATTGTGGCGTAACGCTGACAATTTATTTCAAAATCAGGAGGTGAAAAACGGGAAAAACAAAACGCTCGCAAAAAATAAAAGCGAAGAAAGGAAGAAGTTATGCTTATCAATTTGGATTTATACCAGACGGTAGCAATGGCGGTACTTGTATTTGCGATGGGTTCTTTTTTCAGAAAAAAAGTATCCTTTTTTGAAAAATATTGTATACCAGCACCGGTAATCGGAGGAATCATTTTCGCAGTCGTAACACTGATTTTAAATTTAACGGGAATTATGACCATCAACACCGACGACACGATGCAGAATGTTTTTATGACGCTGTTTTTCACCAGTGTGGGATATACAGCAAGTTTGAAGCTCCTGAAAAAGGGAGGATTGCAGGTCGCAATTTTTGTCGTTGCAGCAACGGTGATTGTCGTTTTGCAGGATCTTTTAGGAGTAGGATTGGCGACGGTGTTCGATATGGATCCTTTGATGGGATTGTGTGTGGGTTCTATTCCAATGGTGGGAGGACACGGCACAGCAGGTTCTTTTGGAAAGATGCTGGAAACAGATTTTGGTGTAGCGGGCGCCAGCACGGTTTCGATGGCGGCGGCAACCTTCGGCTTAATCATGGGCGGCTTAATTGGAGGTCCGGTAGCGAAGGGAAGAATCAAGCGGTATCAGCTGGTTTCTCAGATCAGGAACAACGTAGATGAATATGATACCTTCTCCGAAGAAAAGATCAACGAAAAACCGACTGCGGAACAGGTGTTGAAGGCATTTTCCATGCTGTTTTTGGCGGCGGGACTGGGAAGCGTGATTTCTTCTTTGATTCAAAAAACAGGACTGACCTTTCCATCCTACATCGGAGCGATGCTGGCTGCGGCGCTGCTGAGAAATATGTCGGATGTTACCAAGAAGTTCAGCATTATGGAAGATATCATTGAAATTTTGGGCAATGTATCGCTGTCGCTGTTTTTATCCATGGCGCTGATGAGCCTGAAATTGTGGGAGCTGGCGGAACTGGCAGGTCCAATGGTGGTCATGCTGTTTGCACAGACCGCATTGATGGCGTTCCTAGCATATTTTATGGTGTTCCGTATCATGGGCTCGGATTACGAAGCGGCAGTGATGTCGTCGGCTGCGTGCGGCTTTGGAATGGGTGCAACGCCGAACGCAATTGCAAATATGCAGGCGATCAGCAACATTTACGGCCCTGCCCCAAAAGCGTTTTTCATTGTTCCGTTGGTCGGAAGTTTGTTCATTGATTTCATCAATGGCATGACGCTGACACTGTTTATCAACATTCTCCACTGAGATGTAATGTGTAAAGGGTGGTTTCACCATCCAAATACACATTGGCTGGCGGTTCATTTGTGGCAGAATGACACAGGCTGGAAAGGCGGTGATCGACCAGCAG
>CAMNVW010000044.1 GCA_946563605.1 uncultured Clostridia bacterium
CATTTGCTGTCTGCTGTATGCTTCAGGTTTTTTACCCGATCGGATTGACTCCATTTATTCTGATTGCGGTTTTCTGGGGCATCCATAGCCTGAGCTATCTTAGTGCTTGTGGAAAACAAAAGAAATCCTAAAAATAAAAGTTTTACTCAATTTTTTCAAAAAATTGCGGTTTCCAAAGACAGAGCCTTTGGTCGCTCGTCGCAACGAGCGAAACTCTTTATCATTTACATGAATTTTAAGGAATCTGCAGAAGTGTCACAAGAATTTCACCCCCGTACCCCCACGAGCTTTTTGAAAAAAGCTCGACCAAAAACTTTTGTTTTTTCTCAAACGAGCCCAAGCTGGAAAAAGACCCCCGAAATCAATTTCGGGGGTCTTTTTTAATCGAATATAAACTAGGAAATATAGCCAGCAGCTTTGAGGATCTCTACAGCTTTGTCGTGGTTTGCTTCGGACATCATAACCAGAGGTCCTGTACAACCCATGCCGCTTTCTGCGTAGATCTTTGCTTTCCACAGAGCCTGTACAGCGTCTTCCAGATCCATAACCTCGATACCAGCAACGGAAGCGGTTACGATTTCCTTTGGTGGGCACTCTACTACTTCTTCGGAAGCTTCTTTCTTAACTGGTTTGCGAGCAGCGATTACTTTCTCCAGACCAGCTTTCTTAGCAGCAGCATATTCTTTTGCAGCAATTTCTCTGTAATTGCCTTTTACCAGCTGTGCAGCATACTCCATAGCGTTAGCCAGAACAGGAGCACCGGAAGCACGGGAAACGATCAGAACCAGTCTGTCGTAACCTTCGCCGATACCAGGACCGTAGCCGTAGCCAACAGCCTCATAGCTGCCGCCTGTGCAGTAAGAAGACATCATCTTCATCAGGATGTTGCCTGTGAGGGAGTCTGTTACCATAACGTCGCAAGCGCCAACGAGCAGGTCATTACCTCTCATAACGCATCCGCCGTCTGCACGGGAGGATTCTGCAAAGTGGATGTCATAACCGTTTGCCTGAAGTTCTTTCAGAGCGCCTTCACACTGTCTAGCGCCGTCTACGTTCAGGATACCAACGGTTGGGTTTTTGATACCGCATGCTTTTGCAGTAATGATGCCAGCGATGGTGTTGCGGATCATTGCTTCAATTCTTTCAGCAGCGGAAGTACCGGTTGTGTTTGCGATAAACATCTGTTTGCCTTTACCTGGGGTAACAACACGGCCAACAGTAGAAACGCCGATTGGAAATGGATAGTGCATGGTTACGCAGCCGTCGATATCGCCGGAATCCAGCAGCTTTTCCATTTCTTTGTACATTGCGTCTTCATCAGAAACCTTAACGGTATTGAATTTTTCGTTTTCAGCAGTGCCGATGAGGGTAACATCAACACCTCTGTCAGCAGCCAGTACAGCAGCTTCAACAGAGTTTGCTTCGCCATGTTCACTTCCAAGACCTGTTACAGCGATTCTTGGTCTTGCTCCGAAAGAGCCAGTTTCCAGACCGGTTGCAATGTCCATGAAAGTTTTGGCAATCATTTTTTCAATCTGTGCCATAATGATCTCCTCATTCCTTTCAGTTTACAGTATCCAAACAATTTGTTTTAAGAAAAGCGCGCAGGTCGTGTAAACTGTTTTATACAAGCAGTTTTGCGCGCTTTAGGGAACTGCAAAATTATTCTTCGTCAGCAGCAGCCAGCAGGGAAGTTGCGAACTCTTTCATTGCTTTGCCGATGAGACCTTTGATGTGCTCTTCGGAAACTGCAGCTTCTTCTGTCTTGCCGGAGTTCTTGGTGATCATTACGGATACGCCGTCGAACAGGTTGGTCATACGGCCGAGGAACAGAGAACCTTTACCGATAACCATAGCTCTGTTTACTTTGCCTTCGAGAATATCATCGCGGCAAACGCCAACGTATGGAACACCAGATGGAATGTGACCCTGTGTTGGAGCCCAACCAACCATACCGTGTTCTGCTGGGAAGGTAGCGAGATCTTTCTTCTCGAGGTCGCCTCTCTTAACGCCCAGAGCAGCGATCATCTTGTAGTTAGCAAGCGGAACGTCACCAGCGCCAGCAGGTTTGGTAATATCTGGGTTCTGCATCTCAGCAGAGTATTTATCAACATCGGTAATCTTCAGACCAGCAGCATCCAGAGGATTTGTTACCAGGGAGGAGATTACATTCTGTGGAGCGGAACCGGTACCAACAGTATGTTTGCCTGTATGCTCGGTATCAACTTCTGGGTTTACGCCATCGTTTTCGCTGAGCAGGATAGCAAAACCGCCGATCATATCTTCCAGGATTGGCAGACCTTTTTTAACATGGTCTTTACCGTTCATACCCAGCTTAGCGGTACAACCACCAGCAACTACAACAACGTTTTTGTGTGTGCCAGCTTTAACCAGAGAAGCAGCGTTGATGAATGCATGAGTTGGACCAGCACAGAAGCCACGAACGTCGCAGCCTGTTGCATTGGTCAGACCTGCAATTTCAGCAGCAGCTTTTGCAAAGTTGCCGCCGCCGCGCTGGTTCATATCACCGCAAGCTTCTTCACAGCAGTCGATAACGTAGTCGATTTCATCTTTGCCTACGCCGGTAACTCTGATCAGGTGCAGCAGGGACAGAACAGCGGAAGCTTTTGCAACCATGTTTTCCAGCATGGTGTGAGCGGAAAGGTTTGCGTCAACGTCGTGAGCTCTCTTAACGAAACCAACTGTTTTGCCGTTGAATACCAGTGGTTCAGCGTGTTCTTCGTTTACGAAATGCTCGATTTCGGAAGCTGCAACACCTTCATGGATTCTAGCAACGATTGTTTCGTCGATAACTGGGTTAGCTGCAAATTTTTCTTTTGTAGCAGCAACGAACTCTTTATCCAGCATAACCAGCTCGAAAACGTCTACACACTGCATCAGCATATAGAATTCGTCTTCTGGCATGATTTCGCCGTATTTACCAACTCTCTCGTTCATGCCTTCAACTGTGGTGTCAACCCATGGCTGTGGGTATTTAGCCAGCTCATCTGGATGCATATTGCCGATGTAGGTCTGATTTGGCAGATAAGCAAGAACCTGCTCATATGTTCTGATGTGGTTTGGCAGTTCTTTGAGGTATTCAGAATTTGGGTTTACGATTTTCTCAGTTGTCTGAGTTGTACCATTTTCCATTACCATGTCTGGTGTATGGGCAAGAATGTAGCTTGCGCCTTTGATTACACTGTTCATTGTAGTCACGCCTCTCATTCATAAATGATGAATTTTTACCTTTGGTCATTGCCCACAGATGTTCACAATCTATGGACAAACCTATGAAAACTTATCCTCAAAAACAGACAAGTCCCATAAAAACAGTATACACTATTTTTAACAAGTTGTCATGGGGATTTTCGTATTTCTGCTGTTTTACACAAGAAAAGGGCAAAAACGATGTGCAGATTGAAAGGATTCCTTTTTATGGAGGAATCCCCTTCCCTGCTTTTTGTCCTTTCGCTTTTTCCAACAGAATATTTTTCTTTTTTTGCGAAAAGAAAAGGTGGTGCAGCGAGTGGTGATACATCACCACACCACCACACCACCTATTTGCTTTGGTTTAGAGGTATTTGCAGTATTCGTCGCGGATGGAGCTCATCTCAGAGATGATGTCGTCAACATCCATAACCATTTCCATCATACCTACCTGTTCATCATAAACAGCTGGGTCAACTTCGTTTTTAACTTCTGGTTCGCAAACGTGATATACTGTGAGTCCTAACTGAACTCCTGTCAATGGACCTGCAAAAGTTGGGTCACCAGCGGTTACTGTTTCAGCAGCCAGACCGGATGCTTCACCCTCAGCAGCACCCAGAACAACAACGATGTTTTCTGGACCATACTGATCAGCGAAATCTTTAACTCTCTTCTGATTTTCCAAATCCATTGCGCCAGCGGCAGTTCAGACAAAGCATTCTGTAGAGGAGTACACTACTTCAGCGCCAGCAGTCTTAACACATTCTTCGATAGCTGGGCCTGGAACGCCGTCTCTGTCGCCAATGATGATAACTTTTTTACCATTCAAAAGGCTCATGACTTTTCCTCCTTAATTTTCTTCGATGGATAAAATCCATCATGATTAAACAATTATATCAAAACAGATACAGCAAGCTGTTTTCTGTTTCTTATAAGATGATTCCCAGCAAAATGAGCGGACATCCCAAATTGCCGAGGGTGACTAAAAATTCCTTTTTAGTCGGTCAAAAACTACATATTAACGTATTTTTCAACCAGAGCGGTAATGGAATCCTGTGTGCAGTCTTCTTTTACCAGAGCTTCTACCTGAGCGCCATCTTTGTAGATAGCCATTACAGGCAGACCCATGATACCCTGTTTGATAGCCAGACGTCTAGCTTTTGTTGTGTTCATGCAGCAGAATTTCAGTTTGCTGTCTGCATATTTGTCAGCCAGAGCATGAACATGTGGCATCAGAGCAGCACATGGAACGCAACCATCGCCAAAGAAGTCTACGAATACATAACCTTCAGCCTGCAGAACTTCAGGCTCAAATGTTTCTTTTGTTACTTCTAACATAATAACATTATCTCCTTCTAGGATGCAAAAGCACCTTGCTTAGATTTCTTGATTTGGGATCTTTAAAAAGCCATCGGTTTAAACTCTCACATAAAAACCAAAATCTTTCTAGTTCCCTGGATTCCGAAAGTGAATCCCCTAACGACTAATCAGAAACTCTTAATTAGTCAGCCAGGTTTTCTACGTAGTGCTGAGCTTCGGTAGCTGCAACAGCGCCATCGCCGCAAGCGGTAACTACCTGACGCAGATGTTTAACGATAACGTCACCAGCTGCGAATACGCCAGGAACGCTTGTGTGCATGTATTTGTCGGTAACGATATATCTGTTTTCCATTTCGAGTTTGCCCTCGAACAACTGGGATTTAGGATCGAAACCTACGAATACGAAGATACCAAATGTTCCGTCTTCCTCATCAGCCTCAATCTCTCTGGTCTCGCCGGTTTTGGTGTCTTTAACGATCATAGATGTTACAACGCCATCGCCTTTGATCTCTTCGATTGTGGTATTCCACATGAATGCCATCTTTGGATTTGCGAATGCTTTTTCCTGGATGGATTTAGCAGCTCTGAGTTCGTCACGTCTGTGAACGAGAGTTACTTTTCTTGCGAATTTGGTGAGGTACATAGCTTCTTCAACAGCGGAGTCGCCGCCGCCAACTACGTATACTTCAAAATCTTCGAAGAAGTTAGCGTCACAGGTTGCGCAGTAGGAAACACCTTTACCGGTGAATTCTTTCTCACCTGGGCAGCCAATCGGACGTGGGGAAGCACCGGTAGCAATAACAACTGCTTTTGCATAGTAATCGCCATGATTACCTTTCAGATGTTTTACTTTGCCTTCAAGCTCTACGTCAACGATTGTGTCTGTAACACGGTCAGCGCCGAATTTTTCTACCTGCTTGGTCATTCTGGCAATCAGGGACGGACCGGATTCTTCTTCCAGGGAGCCTGGATAGTTTTCAATCTCGTTGGTGATAACGATCTGTCCGCCATCTTTTGTTCCTTCGATAAGAAGGGTGTTCATTCTTGCACGACCAGCATAAGAAGCAGCAGCCAAACCTGCAGGGCCTGCACCTAAAACGATAATGTCATAAACTTTATCCATTGTATTCGTCTCCCTAAATTTATTTTCTGAAAGGGATGTCAAGGAGCAAGACTTGCTCCTTGACACAATTCCCTCAAAGAAGCTGATTAATATTTAACGTCGAAGATTGTCTGATCGTCAACTTCGGTCTCGAGAGCTTCGAGAGCGGTTTCAACGATCTTTCTTCTGATAACTTTTTCCTCTTCCATTGTCAGAGCTGGGTTGCCCAGTGGGTGAGGAATAGCGATAGCTGGAACGATTCTGTTTGCACCAACTGTCATGGAAATTGGGGTAACTGTGCAGATGTGAACTACTGGCAGACCAGCGCGTTCAATTTCTTTAACCATCGTTGCGCCGCAACGTGTGCAGGTTCCTCACGTGGAGGTCATGATTACACAGTCAACGCCGTCTGCTTTCAGTTTCTGAGCGTACTCAGCAGCGAAAGCTTTGGAGGAAGCAACAGCAGTACCGTTACCAACTGTGGTGTAGAATTTGTGATGGAGTTTGCCGATTCTGCCTTCTTTTTCCATTTCGCGGAGAACGTCTACTGGCAGAACGCGGTCGGCGTCTTCGTTAGCGTATACTGGGTCGTAACCGCCGTGAGCAGTAGCCCAGCCTTCAGCTGTCAGATCCATAACGCCTTCGATGTCGTACTCGCCGTAGTGGGAAGCAGAAGAAGACTCGATATGATCTGGGTTGCCCAGAGGAACGATACCACCGGATGTGCACAGAGCAACTGTTGCATGAGCCATGTCTTTAACAGCTGGGTTTGGAGCAACACGGTCGAAAGATGGCATTGGGAACTCTGTGGTGTATGGTTTGCCGTTCAGTTTAGCGATCAGCATTTTAACAGCACGTTTGGAACCTCTTTCTTTTTCGAACAGGTTTACACGAACGCCGTTTGGCATATAGCCTTCTTCGCAGGATGCGCCGATTGCTTCATGTCTAGCAAGTTTGAGAGCGAGAGGAGCCATTTTCTTAACAGCGTCTCTCATACCAGCAGCACTGTTCTTTGTAGCAACGATGTAAACATCTTTCTTGTACATATCAGCGCCCGGGTTCTCAACGTACATACCGGTCAGAACTGGAATGTGGAGTTCATCCTGAACAGATTTAGCGATGTCACCGCAAGCTGTGCCGTAACGACCAGCGTTGAATGCAGGACCAGCGATAAACATATCTGGGTTCTGAGATTTAACCATCTCAATAACTTCAGCTCTAACTTTGTCCATGTTTTCTGCATAGTAGGAGTCACCGCAGATAACGGTTGCAACTACTTCTGCTTCTTCGCCCCAAGCCTGATTGAATGCGAGACCAGGACCTACTGGACCTTCGCGCAGTTCAGCTGGGATGTCAGCTTTTTCTTCGCCACCGATCTGAGCGAAGAACTGGTTAATATACTGTACTACTCTGATTTTGCTCATCGTAATTCTTCCCCTTCCTATTATCTAGCGGACAGGTAGTTGAAGCCTGTTTCATTGGTAGCACCGGTGATTGCCTGGATCTCAACAGTGATGTTGCCGTGAGCATCGATGTTGTTAGCAGAACCACCAGCGATGGTGTCTACGAATTCGAGATGACCGTATACAGTCTCCATTGGAGGCAGAACGATTACCTGGTTAGCGTTACCACCGGTTACTACTGCGTCAGCAGATGGGTCAGCGTCAGCCAGAGACTGAGATTTACCATCGCGGCCAGCGTACTCGTCAGTGATGATAACTGTCTTGATGCCTTCAGCTTCGATCTTCTTGGTGTTCATGATCAGGTCGGTATCAGGGTTGCCGAAGCCTTCCTGGGAGATGATAACACCGTCGCAGCCGAGGTATTTAGCCAGTTTAGCGGACCAGTTGGAGGAACGCTCTTTATCAGCGAGGTATACGTTTTCGTTAGTGATAATCATACCAACGAAGTTCAGTGTTTTACCGTGCTGTTCAAACAGGTCGGTAACAACTGGGTTGTTCATATGAACGTATGTTGGGTTCTTATCACAGGAAGATACACAGTTACCGGAAACAATAGCACCATCCATAACTTCGGTTGGGGTGATGATTGTTGTCAGAGTTTTCTTAGCATCTACGCCGTATACATATGTGTCATGCAGCAGACCCTGAGACTGGAGCATCTGAACATATGCAACTCTTGGCAGGTTTGGATATTTAGCAGCAGACTCAACGATGTTGTCAAACTCGTAAGTTTTAACTTCATCTGGAGTGATGTTTCTGCCCAGTTCGCCCAGGAAGCAAGCGATCTTGAAGCCTGCGATTCTCAGAGCGTACTCATGCTCGTGCTGTTTCAGACCTTCAACTGGCTCCATCTTTACAACAACGTTGTTTGTTTTGGAGAATGGGGTGTAGTCTGCACCAGGACCGGACATATCGATGATACCTTCCTGGAAGCCTACGATTTTACCAGTTGTAACAACTGCAGCGCCCTTCAGAACGTTTGTTTTGCCTTCGCCAACGGTGTCAACTTTAGCAATCCATCCTGGGAAAATGCCGCCTTTGCCTTCAACTTTTACGCGAGGCTCGATAACGTCTTTAACTGGGGTGATTCTTACGCTTTCACCTGGACGAGCGAGGAAAACTTCGCAAGAAGCGATGTTTTCATCTTCGAGAGCGATTTTGCAGATTTCTTCTTTGTTAACGTACAAAACGCCGTTTTCTACTTTTGAACCTTCGTTTGAAAACTGAACATCGTGAATGAAAATATTACCGAGTTCCAACTTTTTCAAAGCGAACACCTCCTTGTTAATATAAAACCCTTATATCTTCCTTAAATTAAACCTGAACAGTTTAATGTAAGCCGCTAAAAAATCTCCGGTATACTCATCAGAGCACTTTTGATCAAAGTTGTGTCGATCAGCTGGAAGTCTTCCCTTACGCTGTCCGGCATCTCCGGAAATTTGACGCTGAACTTGTCCGCAGTAATGATGCTGTTCTCAATGATAGAAGCATCCTGAACATCCATCTTTGTTGCTTTCTTTGCAACCAGAATGGATTTGTACGGGGTCTCGTTTGGCTTTACACTTCCCGACAGAGGATGTGTCAGCAGCTTATGACCGTCATATATCATATCCCGGACTTTACAAAGCACTTCGCGGTATGTAATATCCGCAAAGTCAACTTCAAATTCTTTTCCAAGTTCATCGCGTACTTTTGGATTATTTGTCACAATCACAAATTTCATAAATCTCTGTCTCCCGCAATCATGTTCAAACTACGATACAAAAAAAGAGCAAAAAACAACAAACTGTGCCTTTTGCTCTGTTTTACCTTGAAGAAACGTTCAAAGCGCTTGCGCTTCCAGAGTTTTGTCAAACCACAGTGCTGAGCCTGAGATTTTTACAACCGATTTGGCTGCCGGTTGCTTATTCCCTTCGGCACCTCATGTTTTCACATTTCATGAGGATTCTCCCATGATTCTCACCCAAAATATTTAGATTGTCTTTTTCAAATCCCAGTGAAATCCTTGTATCGAATTTATCTATTACTCTTAAGAATTGCAATAGAATTTTCCGATTTCACTGGCTTTATTATATATGATTTCTCAATATTTTGCAAGAGGTTTTTCCAAAAGATAGAGTAAGTTTTTAGGATATTTTTTTGTGTAGTTTGTATATTATTTTATGTTTAAATAGACAGTATATCACAATTTCTTTGTCATTTTTGAAACGATTCCAACACTAT
>CAMNVW010000045.1 GCA_946563605.1 uncultured Clostridia bacterium
AAGACGACCGCTTACAGTTCGGACGCGCCGGCAGGAGCTGCCTGCACCTTAAAAGCAGGCGACAGGGTCAGCCACAAGACCTTTGGTGAGGGAACGATCGTCAAGATGACCCCGATGGGCGGCGACTGCCTGATCGAAGTGCTGTTTGATAAGATTGGTACAAAGAAAATTATGTATAAATTTGCCCACCTGACAAAGATTTCCTAACGCATGATTACTTGATATCAGCTGTCCCTTTTTCATTCGCGGTGGGAAATAGCGAGCGCACAATATTTTTGGCAGGAAATTGGAAATTTGGTTCACAAAATTCATACCGTTTCATAAACTGATATTGAATGTCAGTGCAGAAAGGGGTTTCGCATAAACTCTTTTTCGCTGTGCCGATGTATTATCAGCTGCGGTGAAGATTCTGGCGCAAGCCGCAGCCACCAAAACGGAGGGATATTATGGCAGAATCAAAAGTGAACCGTCCGAATGATTGCAACTGCTTTAAAGAAGCTGTCTGTATTGATGCTGAAAGGATTTACGACTCTTGTAGTGACAAGGACTGCCTTGAAGATTTGCAGGTCTTTTTCAGCGATAAAACCCAGCCCATCATCGATCAGGCAGCCAGCATCAAATGCAAAAAGGTAAAGGTCATCAATGTCTGCGTCGATGTGGAAAGCGTACCGTTCAACAAGGGGTTTTATTCGGTCGATATGACATTCTACTTCTTAGTAGAATTGTCTGTGTACTTATCTCCGGGAACACCGGCAGTCAACTGCTGCGGTATTTCCTATTTCTCCAAGAAGGTCATCCTGTACGGAAGTGAAGCAAACGCCAGAGTCTTTTCTTCCCATGCAGGCTGCTGCAACAATAACGAGCAGATGACCGCAATGCCGAATGCGGTCGTTCAAATCGTTGACCCAATCTGTCTTTCGACCAGATATGTGGAGTGTCCGTCCAAAACATGCTGTCCGGGAACTGTGATTCCGGGACAGATCTGTACCGCAGTCGGCGGTAATTTCCAGAATGTGGAGGTCAGCAAAGAGGTGTATATCACCTTGGGACTGTTCACCATCGTGCAGCTTCAGCGCAAGGTGCAAATGATGATCCCGGCGTATGATTTCTGTATTCCAGATAAAGAAAGCGAGTATTCCACCGGCGACCCGTGCGAAATGTTTAAAAAGATACAGTTCCCGATGGAGGACTTCTTCCCGCCCAGACTCAGCGAATTTTCGGACAGAGGCGACGACACAAAGGCATAAAGAAAGCTGCGGCACCAACTTTTTTAGTTGGAGCCGCTTTCTTTTTTGCGATTTTGGCTAAATAACGATTGAATAAAAGGTAAAAAAATGATAAAATATACTAGTTAAAGTATATCTGACCAGAAAAAAGAAGAACGCGGAGGAATTGGGCGTGGGTTTTAAAAAGTGGAAACTGCCGCAAGCAGATCCCGGAAGAGTGGAAAATTTAATAAATCAAACGGGTATTCCTGAGATTGCAGCACAGATCCTCGATGGCCGCGGTGTGACGCAGGTGCAGGAATATATCGGACAGAGCGATGGACAGACCGGTTTTAAAATGCACGATCCTTTTTTGATGGAAGATATGCAAAAAGCGGTAGAACGCATTGGATACGCGGTGGAACAGGGACAGCAGATTGCGGTTTACGGGGACTACGACTGCGACGGTATCACCGCAACGGCAATGCTCTATACTTATCTGGAAGATTTAGGCGCAAGGGTTCTCTATTATATCCCTGACAGGGACAAAGAGGGGTATGGACTCAACTGTGCGGCGCTCGACTTTTTAAAGCAGCAGCAGGTGGAGCTTATCATAACGGTGGACAACGGTATTTCAGCGTTGAACGAAGCGGAATATGCCGCTTCGTTGGGAATTGATCTCGTCATCACCGATCACCATCAGCCGCGACCAGAGCTTCCGAAAGCCTGCGCGGTGGTCGATCCGCACAGGAAGGACTGCAAGTATCCGTTTAAACCTTTGTGCGGCGCAGGAATCGCATTCAAACTGATCTGCGCCATGGAAGGCGATTTGACCGGCGAAGAGATGATCTGGCACTTTGGAGAGCTGGCGGCAATCGCCACGGTAGCGGATGTGGTAGAGTTGACCGGCGAAAACCGGCTGATTGTACAAAAAGGTCTGGAGTGCATCTCGTTAGGGGAACAGATGGGGGTGCGCGCGCTGATTGAGGCAGCAGGATTGTCCGCCAAAAAGATGGATTCCACAGCGCTTGCCTTTGGTATCGCGCCGAGAATCAACGCGGCAGGCAGACTGGGACAGGCAGACCTTGCCATGGAACTGCTTTTGTCAGACCGCTTTTCACAGGCGCAGGAGATTGCGATAGAGTTAAATGCGCTCAATGACCGGCGCAAGGCGTTGGTGGATGAGATTTACGAGGAAATCAACGCGAAGCTGACGCGCTATCCCGAAATTTTACAAAATCGCGTTCTCATCCTGTATGGGGAAGGCTGGCACCATGGTGTTATCGGGATTGCGGCGGCAAGACTGGTGGAGGAATACGCAAAACCCTGCATCCTGTTTTCGGTGGAGGGAAACGAATCAAGAGGCTCCGCCAGAAGCGTGGAAGGCTATTCGATTATTGAGGCAATCGCACGCTGCGGACATCTGCTGGTGCGCTACGGCGGACATGAGCAGGCGGCAGGAATGACCGTCCTGACCGAAAATCTGCAAGCCTTTATTGACGCGATTTTACAGGACGCCAAGGAAAATTTCGACATTATGCCGGTGGATCAGTTGAAAATTGACGCGTTGCTGACAGCGCGTCAGCTTAATCTGGAAACCGTGTATGGAATGCAGATGCTAGAACCCTTTGGATGCGGCAACGAACTGCCGCTTGTCGCGATGCTGGGGTGCAGAATTGAAGGGATCACACCGTTGAGCGAAAACAAACATCTGCGGCTCAAATTTTCTTATCAGGGAAGAACTTTTTCGGCAATTTATTTTCGGATGTCCACCCATACCTTTCCATTTTATCTTGGAGATGTGGTGGATATTGCGGCAAATCTGGATATTAACGAGTATAATGGAGAGAAAAATCTTTCCATCAAAATAAAAGATGTGCGGCTGCACGGCGTCAATCAGGAAAAACTGATCGTCGGCAGGCAGTATTACGAAAAATATTGCCGATTGGAGCCGTTGGAAGAAAAGATTAGAGAATATATCTGTCCGCAAAGAGAGGATATCGCAAGGCTTTACCGGTTTTTGCGGCAGTATGGCAGTTTTCCGTTTGGTTATGATATGCTGTGGTGCAGAATCAAAGGGATGAACTACTGCAAAATGATGATCTGCATCGATGTGATGCAGGAATTGGGGCTGGCTGCGGTAGTGGCTGGCGGAACAACAGGAAAACCGGTGCTCTGTTTTCCCGAAAAGGTGGAAAAGACCTGTTTGGAGCAATCTGTGATTCTAAGACGACTAAAGGCTGGTGAATAAGTTTATGTATGAGTTTGAAGATTTGTTTAAAGATTTAATGAAGGTACTGAAAGAAAGTAATCGACCCTATGATTTGGAGAAAATTACAGAGGCTGGCGATTATGCTTATCGGGCGCATGATGGTCAGATGAGGCAGTCTGGAGAACCATATATTACGCACCCGTTGGCAGTCGCTAAGATTTTGGTGGAACTGGGTATGGATACCGAAACGATCTGTGCAGGTTTACTGCATGACGTTGTAGAGGATACGCCTGCGACGGTAGAGGATATCAGGAAAACCTTTGGCTCCGACGTTGCTTTAATGGTAGACGGTGTTACCAAGCTGACCAAGCTGACCTATTCCACAAAAGAACAGCGTCAAGCGGAAAACGTGCGCAAAATGCTGCTTGCGATGGCAAAGGATGTGCGCGTCATTATCGTAAAGCTTGCCGACCGTCTGCACAATATGCGCACCGGAGAATACTGGAAAGAGTATAAACGGCGGGAAAAAGCAAGGGAAACCATGGAGGTCTATGCACCTTTGGCAGACCGTTTGGGTATCCGTTCCATCAAGGAGGAATTGGAGGATATTTCCCTGCGCTTCCTCGATCCGATTGCCTATGGGGAAATCGAGCGTCTGCTCAAGCTCAAAAAAAGTGAACGCGAGGACTTTTTATCTGCGATTCAGGAAAAAATCAAACACCGTCTGGAAAAGGAAGGCATGAAATTCTTTTTGCAGAGCCGCGTCAAGAGCATCTACGGTATCTACCGCAAAGTATATATGCAGGGACGCAATTTTGACGAGATTTACGATGTGTATGCGGTGCGCGTTATTGTAGATACGCCAATAGAATGCTATACGGTTATGGGATTGATGCATGATGCCTTTACGCCGATCCCCAAGCGCTTCAAGGATTATATCCAAATGCCAAAAGCCAATATGTATCAGTCGTTGCACACCACTGTTTTGGATAAAGAGGGTATCCCGTTTGAAATCCAGATCAGGACCTGGGATATGCACCATACTGCAGAATACGGTATCGCTGCACACTGGAAATATAAAGCGGGCATTGAAAAGAAAGACCGAATGGAAGAAAAAATGGCATGGGTCAGACAGCTGCTGGAAACCCAGCAGGAATCCGGCGACGCGCAGGATATTATCAGTTCGATCAAATCGGACATTGCGCCGGAGGAATGTTTTGTCTTTACGCCAAACGGCGACGTCATCAATCTGCCGGTCGGCTCTACCGTAATCGACTTTGCATATGCAATCCACTCGGCGGTCGGCAACCGGATGGTCGGAGCAAAGGTGAACGGGCGCATCGTTTCGCTGGATTTTAAACTGGAAACCGGTATGATTGTTGAAATCATCACCTCCAAGGGTCCGGGAAATGGTCCGAGCAGGGACTGGCTCAACATCGTGAAAACCAGCGAAGCAAGAACAAAGATTCGCGCATGGTTCAAAAAAGAACGCCGTGAGGAAAATATCGCAACCGGTAAGGAAGAACTGGAAAAAGAATTCCGCCGCAACCTCATCAATGTTCCCGAAGAGGATTATGAGGAATTTATCATGAGCTTTGCAAAGCGCCAGCACATCAATACGGTGGACGATTTTTATGCGGCGATCGGTTACGGAGGCGTGCTGCTGTCGCGATTGATGCCGAGAGTAAAGGAAGAGTTCCAAAAGACCTACCGCACCGCGGAGGATGAAGAAAAGAAAGCGGCGCTTGCAGCCCAGCAGCAGGCAGCGACCGCGAAAAAACAGGGCAAACCGACCAGCGGCGTTATTGTCGAGGGCTTGGACAGCTGTCTTGTAAAATTTGCAAAATGCTGCAACCCACTGCCAGGAGACCCAATCGTTGGATTTATCACCAGAGGCTACGGCGTTTCCATCCATAAACAGGACTGCGTAAACGTCATCAACGCACCAAAAGAAAATCAGGGACGCTGGGTCAGGGCAGACTGGGCTTCGACCACGATTTCCGAGAAATTCAAATCGACGATCGATATTACCTCTCAGCCGCGCGATACGCTGCTTGCAGACGTCAGCATTTTGCTGAGCAATATGCACATTCCGCTGCACGCGCTGGTTGCAAGAGAAAGCAAGGATCATTCGGCAATTATGATCCAGATTACCGTCGAGGTCAACGGTGTGGATCAGCTCAATTACCTGCTCAACAGTCTGCGCGCCATCAAGGGTGTGGAGGATGTTAGAAGAACGGTGCAGTAAAGAGATAAAAACAGATTTACAAAAAATTTAGAAACGATTTAAGATGAGGAATCAAATTTATGAGAGCATTGTTGCAAAGGGTAAAATATGCAAGCGTCACCGTTGAGGGAAACTGCATTGGAAAGATTGAAAAGGGACTGCTTGTGCTGCTTGGCGTCGGTCCTCAGGACAGTGAAAAGCAGGCGGATTTTCTGGCGGAAAAGTGCGCGAACCTGCGCATCTTCACCGACGAAAATGATAAGATGAATCTTTCGCTGCTCGACATCGGCGGACAAATGTTGGTGGTATCGCAGTTTACCTTGTATGCGGATTGCAAAAAGGGCAGAAGACCGTCCTTTGTGGGTGCGGCAGCGCCTGCACAGGCGGACAGCCTGTATGAATATTTCCAGCAGAAGGTGAAGGACGCAGGGATCAGCGTTGTGGAACACGGAGAATTTGGAGCGGACATGAAGGTGGAACTGCTCAACGACGGACCTGTGACCATCATGCTGGACACCGACGAAATCATGCCAAAGAAATAACGTGATAAGAGGGAAAAAAATGAATCTTGAAATCATCCATGTCGGACTTTTGGGAACCAACTGTTATGTAACATGGGACGACGACAAAAACTGTGTGGTCGTTGACTGCGGCGGCGACGCGAATATCGTAGCGGATTATATCAAAAAGAATAGCCTGCATCCGACCCATCTTTTGCTCACCCATGGTCATGGCGACCATATGGGGGGAGCAGCAGACCTCAAGGAGATTTTTCCACAAATTCAAATCGTCCTTGGGGAAAAAGACCTCGAAATGATCGGCGACGGAGAAAAGAGTATGTCCAATCAGGTCGCACCGTATGCAAAACCGTTTACACCGGATGTTCTGGCGAAAGAGGGCGATAAAATCGTCAGCGGCAGCATGGAATTTCTGGTGTTGGAAACCCCGGGACATACATACGGCGGCGTGACCTATCTGAAAGGCAACGAAATGTACTGCGGCGACACCCTGTTTCAGGGCAGTATGGGCAGAACCGATTTGTACGGCGGCGACGACGCGGCGATGTTTCGTTCCTTAAAACGTCTTGGGTCTTTTCAGGGATATTATAAGATTTTCCCAGGACACGGCAGCGCGACCAATCTGGAGGACGAAAAGATAGCAAACCCATTTTTGAAACAGGCAATCAAAATGCCCGACACAGAAACACTGTCCCGCTGATGATTCTGAATTTTTGACAAAAGGAGAAAAAACAGCATATGAATATAAGGAATGTCGGTCACAGCATGAAATATGAGGCAGAATGTATTGCGATGCTGTTTTTCCCAGACGAAAAAATTATTACGGCGGAATATCCAGCCGGAACCAGCTTTCCACCGTCGGAGGATTTCATTGAAAACCGGCTGGAAAACGGCGTTATGAAGGTCACACTGAGGCTCAACGGACAGGAAAGCTCCATGCAGAAGGAAGTGATTCCATCTCCGCAGTCGCCGTATGAGGAAACAGAATTTCTGATGTGCGACATGATGTACACCCTGCTTTGCAAAGCCACCGGTTCATCTGCCGCATGGGGTTCGATTACAGGCGTGCGTCCGGTCAAATTGTTCCACCGCCGTCTGGAAGAGGGGAAAACGCCCCAACAGACAGCGCAGGAATTTGCGGAGCATTTTCATGTAAGCGAAGAAAAAATCGCGCTCGCGCTGGAAACCGCACGCCACGAAGCGCCGATTCTCAAGGAAGCGACCGACGATACGTACAGCTTGTATGTGTCGATTCCGTTCTGTCCGTCCCGATGCAGCTATTGTTCCTTTGTGTCGCACGATATTGCCAGCAAACGCGCAAAGGAAATTTTGCCGGTGTATGTCGATAAACTGTGCGAGGAGCTTGCCTATATCGGGGCGAAGATGAAACAGACGCCGCTTACGCTGACAACGGTTTATTTTGGCGGCGGAACGCCGACCATTCTTTCGGCACAGCAGCTGGACCAGGTCTGCACGGCGGTAGAGGAAAATTTCGATTTGTCCCATTTAAAGGAGTATACGGTGGAAGCAGGACGTCCGGATACCATCGACCGCGAAAAGCTGCGCGTCTTGAGAAAACATTCCATCTCGCGCATCAGCATCAATCCGCAGACGCTCAACGATGAGGTGCTCCAGAAGATCGGTCGGCGCCACACCGTGCAGGAGATCATCGACTGCTTTCATATGGCGCGGGAAGAAGGCTTTGACAACATCAATATGGACTTGATTGCAGGTCTGCCGGGCGATACCGTAGCAGGATTCTGCGACACCATCGACCGTATCATCGCTCTGGATCCCGAAAATGTAACGGTACATACGCTCTCCATCAAGCGCAGCGCAAAATACGGAACCAGCTGGGAGGAGCGCAAAAAGGCGCTGGAACTGGCACAGCAGGTGGGACAGATGGTATCTTATGCGCAGAAGAGGCTGATGGAAAACGGATGGATGCCGTATTATCTGTATAAACAGCGCAATACCTTGGGAAACTTAGAAAATACGGGCTACTGCAAAAAAGGCTGCGAAGGCAGATATAACATCTATATCATGGACGAAACACAGACGATCCTTGCAGCGGGAGGAGGAGCGGTCAGCAAGCTCAAATCCAACCGCACAGGAAAACTGGAAAGGATCTTTAACTATAAATACCCATTTGAATATGTCGAGCATTTTGATGAGGTGCTCAGACGAAAGGATAGGTTGGTGGATTTCTTTGAGGAAAATAGACCCGTTCCATTACGGAAGAATTGAAAAAGATGAGCTGAATCAGCAGGCAGTACAGAACTATTTTCAGCTGATTGATGAAGCGGAGTCGTTTTATAACGAACAGATTGTAGAGGTTGTCCGGCAGATGTCGAAAAATAAGGGCAAGACGGATATTATCTGCCTTGCGGGACCGTCTGCATCGGGAAAAACCACAACGGCGCACACTTTGGCAAGACATTTTTGCAGCAGAGGAAGGAAAGCAACGGTCATTTCGCTGGATGATTTTTATTTGGATACCCAGCAGACGCCGCTCAACAGCAAGGGAAAGCCGGATTTTGAAAGCGTTTATGCGCTGGATATTGAACGCATCAACAAGTGCATCAATGAACTTGCCAACGAAGGCAGAACACTGATACCCCATTTTGATTTTCATATGCGCCGCCGTTCGCCGGATATCGAGCAGGAAATTATTGCGACGGGGGACGACGTTGTCATCATCGAAGGTCTGCACGCGCTCAATCCGCTGCTGACCCAGCTGGTCGGAGAAGAAAAGGTCACACGCATCTTCGCAAGCGTGCGCTCTCGCTTTACCGACCACGACAGGGTGATTTTAACGCCGCAGGATGTCCGTCTGATGCGCAGAATGGTGCGCGACCGCGCGGTCAGAAACACGCTGCCGGAAGAAACGATGGCGATGTGGGATGAGGTTTGCGTGGGCGAGTCGGAATATATCAATCCGTACCGCGACAGCGCGAAATTTAAGCTGGACACCACGCTCGATTACGAGCCGAATAT
>CAMNVW010000046.1 GCA_946563605.1 uncultured Clostridia bacterium
GTTTGTCTCTTTCTTCACAGAAAGTTCCCGAGGGAGTGGGGCGAGTAGCCCCACATCTAAGGGAGTGTGGGGGATATTCCTCCACGAAGAACTTCCTAGCTTCTTGAAGCTAAAATAAACCGAAGGTTAGAAAAACAGTGAAAAATTTACCGCCTGTTCAAGAAATTATATCAGCAGTATTGTAAAATAAAAGAAGAAGTCATGCGCTGGAGGGTAAGACGGTGTTTGGATATATAAAACCTGTCAAAGCAGAATTAAAAGTAAAAGAGTGGGAAGCCTATCAGGGAATCTACTGCGGACTCTGTAAACAGCTTGCAAAGCGTTACGGGCTGTTCGCAAGGATGACGCTCAACTATGACTTTGTATTTTTGGCGGTGCTGGATATGGCGCTGCGCGAAGATAAAATCTATTTTTGCAGACAAAACTGTATGGCGCATCCCTTCAAAAAAAGGAACTGCTGTACAGCAAATGCAAGTCTGGAACTTTGCTGCGATGTGGCGATGCTGCTGACCTGCCATAAGCTGGAGGACGATCTACGCGACGAGGGCTTTTTTAAACGCCTTGCAGTGCGGCTGATTTTGCCGTTTGCGCGTCGGGATTACCGCAAAGCGGCAGCCGAACGTCCGCAGCTTGCAGAAAAATTAAAAGAGCAGATGCAGTATCAAAACAAACTGGAAAGTGAACACTGTACACAGGTGGATGCGGCGGCAGAACCAACCGCCTGTTTGATGCAGGAGGTGCTGGGCGCACTTTCCGACGACCCCATTCGCAAGCGCGTTTTGGAACGCCTTGGCTATTTGATGGGGCGCTGGGTGTATTTAATCGACGCGCTGGACGATTGGGACGAGGACGTGAGCAAAAACCGCTATAATCCGTTCGCCGAAAAAGCAAAACAGGACGGGGAAGCTTTGGATAGAACACAACTTTACGAGCAGGCGAAGGGGACGCTTTATCTGACGATTGCGGAGATGCGCAAAACCTATGACCTGCTGGGGATACGTTCCCTTGACACAGTGCTCGAAAATGTCTTGGATTTAGGACTGCGCAACACCGTCGATTTGATTATGCAAAAGAGGCTTCAGACCCCAAAACAGGAAGATCCATGCTGTCCGGCGCATGAGGCGGACGGCAATGAACGATAGAGAGAGGGCGGCAAACAATGACAGATCCATATCAGGTGCTTGGAGTTTCACCAAACGCTACCGACGACCAGATCAAAAACGCATACAGGGAGCTTGCAAGGAAATATCATCCCGACAACTATGCAAACAATCCGCTGGCAGATTTGGCGCAGGAAAAAATGAAGGAGATCAACGAAGCATACGACCAGATTCAGCGCCAGCGAAAACAGCAGAGCAGTCAGCAGGGATATTCTCGTCAGGGCTATGCCGGTCAGCCAGGGTACAACAGGCAAAGCTATGGCAGACAAAGTTATGGCGGTCAGAGCTATTCCCAGTTTTCTGATATCCGTCAGCTTCTGAATGCCAACCGCATCAGCGATGCGGAGGAGCTGTTGGAAGGCATCCCGCAGCCGAGAAGGGACGCGGAATGGTACTATCTGCGCGGACGCGTGTTTTATGTGCGCGGATGGCTTGATCAGGCGTACAATCACTACGCACGGGCAACACAGATGAACCCGTCGAATGCGGAATATCAGAATGCGCTCAACCAGCTGATGTGGCAGCGGAACACCGGCAGACCTGCGAACGGCTACGGCGATTACCGCAACGTGCAGTACGGCGGATGCAGCGGCTGCGATATCTGTCAGGGATTGATCTGCGCGGATTGTTGCTGCGAGTGCATGGGCGGCGATTTGATCAGCTGCTGTTAAAGCTAAAAAATAAACTCGGAAGTGATTTTTTGATTAAAAAAAGCACACAGGTGGCGATGGGCGGCATTGCATCGGCACTGTGTTTATTGCTGATGCTGTTGACCATTATCCCGATTGCTACCTACACCATGCCGGCTTTGGCTGGAATGGTGCTGATTGTGGTTGTGATTGAAAACGGCTACTCCACCGCATGGATGGTGTACGCGGCGGTTGGATTTTTGTCGCTGTTCATCTGTCCCGACAAGGAAGCGGCGATGCTCTTTGTGGGGTTTTTTGGATTTTATCCAATTCTCAAAGGAAAGCTGGAAAAGATACATCCGCGCGTGTTGGAATATGTGGTCAAGTTTCTCGTTTTTAACGCGGCGATGATTTTGAACTATGTGATTATTATTTTCCTGTTTGGAATACAGGATGTTCTGGAAGAAGTGGGACCGATGGGACAATACAGTGTGCTGCTTCTTTTGGGGTTGGGAAACATCGTGTTTTTTGTGTATGACCTTGCGCTGTCCAGAATCATCATGGCGTATAAATATGTCCTGCGCAAAAAAATATTCCGCAGAGTAGGGTAATCGGCAGCATGATATTCCAAAAAGTCTCATCATTTTTGATGAGACTTTTTTATTGCCCCAATGTCTGTGAAAATGAAAATGTTTTGGGCGTTTCGGTACAGATGAAAATATTTTAGCACTTTACCGGCAGAAAGAACATGGTGATTTTTATGGAAAAATGTCATCTGTTGACAAGTTATCTTCCTATTATAATATATATTTATTTTTTATGCGTTTTTGGAAAATTTGAGACAATCTTTTTTGAGGAAAATTTGCTGAAAATTTCATTGAAGCATATTTTGCAAAAATCGGTGCGGACAGCTGCCGGTGATTTTTAGATAAGCAAGGGCATATCCTTTTGCAGGGAGGGATCTGCTTGAAACATGATAAAAACCATCTTCTGAAAAAATCCGCACCGGAAATGAATAACGCTTGTTTTAAATTTAATAAGCACAGTATTTTTTACCATTGCCTGCTGCTGAGTTCCTCCTCGGTGGTGCTGCAGCTTTTGGGATTTAGCTACCGCATCCTGCTGGGAAGATTGGCTGGCGCGCAGGCAATCGCAGTCTATGGACTGGTGATGTCCGCCTACAACGTGGTGCTGTCCTGCACGCTGACGGGTGTTGCGCTGTCAGTGTCGCGCATCGCTTCTTCCTATCAGGCGCTGGGGGAAGGAAGGTCGATTGTCCGGCTGATACGGGTGGCGCTGTGTCTGTTTTTGGGACTGTTTTGTATTTTGGCGGTTCCCTTTGGTTTGGGGCGGACGTTTTTTGCCGAAAAAATCCTGGGGAATCCGCAGAGCAAGACTGCCCTGCTGCTGATTGTGCCGTGCCTGTTTTTGACCGGATTTGAAAATGTCCACAAAGCCTTTTTTTACGGAACAGGTCAGACCTTTCCGCCGGCAGTTTCGGAAACGCTGGAGATGCTCTGCCGCATCGCGGGAGCGTTGTTTTTATTCCACACGGCAAACCGGTATCTGCTTGCCAATGATAAGGCGAATCTTACGGAAGGTCAGGCGGCGGCGCTGATTGTCTGCGGAATGATTTTGAGCGAAATTGTCAGCGCAGTTTTTTTGACAACGCTCTATCGTTTTCGCTCAAAACATCTGACGGGAAAGGACAGCGTTTCCACCGTGCGGATTTTGCAGGATATTGCTTCGGTAGCAGTGCCGGTTTCGCTGTCGACCCTGCTGGGGAGATTGATTTCGTCAGCCAATATGGTGCTGATCCCGCGTGCGCTGATGCACGCAGGAATCGGCTATGAAGCGGCAATGGAGGAATTTGGCGTCTTGTCGGGAATGACGATGCCGATGCTGATGTTGCCATCGGCGTTTTTATCGCCGCTGATTACAGTGCTCAGTCCAAGGTTTTCTGCAGAAAAAGCCTTGGAGCACAGCGCGGTGATCCGCCGCAAAGCCGGAAAAGCGATGCACATCGTCGGCTTGATTGGGATTCCTGCCATGACAGTAATGTTGATTACCGGAAAAGATTTGGGACAGCTGCTATATAAAAATCCAAAGGTGGGCGAGCATCTGCCGATGCTGGCTGCAATCACGCTGGCAGGCTTTTACTATGCAGTGGCGGAAAGCGTGCTGGAAAGCATCGGACTGCAAAAACGCTGTTCGGTGCTGACGGTAGCAGGCAGTCTGGTTGGATTGTTATGCACCCTTGTTTTGGGCGGCGCGCTAAGGCTTGGAATCTGGGGTTTTTTATGCGGGGAACTGTTGTCCGCTCTCATCGGAAGCGGCGTTTGTCTGTTCTGGGTGGTAAAATATACCGGACTTTCGCTGCGCATCCGCAACTGGGTGATGCGTCCGCTGTTTGCATCGGTGACTGCAGGGATGTTTGCGCGGTTCATCTTGAAGAGCCTGTCTGCAAAAGCAATCCTGCCGGTTTTATCGCTGGCGTTTTCATGGAGCGTGTTTTTTCTATTGTACACCATTTTCCTGCGGCTGTTGGGAACGGATTTTTGGCAGTATACGCAGAATACGCTGTTTTTGAAGAAAATCTCAAAAAAGGCTTGGAATAATGATTGTCAGTCCCCAAAGAGTGTATTATAATAAAATAAAAAAGGGACAGGGGGAATGACTATGACAGTCAAACAGGAGAGTTTTGGACATTTAAGCGATGGCAGGGAAGTGCTTGCCTACACCATCACCAATCCAAAGGGAGCGTCGGTGAAGCTGTGCGAATACGGCGCGTCGGTGGTGTCGATTCTGGTGCAGGACGGAAGAGGAAAATTCCGCGATATTGTGCTGGGATGTGATTGCGCACAGGATTATGAAAAGCAGACGGCAGCCTTGGGCGCAGTTCCGGGCAGACACGCAAACCGCATTGCCGAGGGGAAATTTGTGCTGAACGGGCAGGAATATGCGCTGGCGGTCAACAACGGTCCGAACCATCTGCACGGCGGTCCAACAGGATTTCACCGCAGGGTATGGAACAGTTCGGTCTGCGGCGAGGACAGCGTGATTTTTTCCAGATTCAGTCCCGATGGGGAAGAAGGCTATCCGGGAAATCTGGTCGTCTCGGTCAAATATACTTTCGATGAGGAAAACCGTCTGACCATTTCCTATCAGGCGCTTTCGGACAAAGATACCGTTGTCAACCTGACCAACCATACCTATTTTAATCTGGACGGGCACGCAAGCGGCAGTGTATTAAGGCAGCATCTGTATATTCTGGCGCAGAGCTTCACTGAAAACGACAGCCATTGTCTGCCGACCGGCAGAATCGTCGATGTGGCAAGCGAAGAGGGTGCGCCGTTTGATTTTCGCACCTTCACCGCGATCGGCGCGCGCATCGACGCGGACAATATCCACCTGAAAAACGGCTCCGGCTATGACCACAACTATGTTCTGCAAAAGGAAGAGGACGGATTGTGTGCCAAGGCTTACAGCGTTACCAGCGGGATTTTGCTGGAATGCAGAACAACGCAGCCCGGACTGCAATTTTATACGGGCAATTTTTTGGAGAGCGCGAACATTACCGGAAAACAGGGTGTGGTTTATCATAACAGGGACGGTTTTTGCCTGGAAACCCAGCATTTTCCGAATGCGATGGAGCACCATCATTTTCCAAGCGTTGTTTTGCGTGCGGGGGAGCTTTATCAGGAGAAAACAGAATTTCGATTTGACATTGGCTAAGGTGTTTTTTGCGCAGACTGCATTTGGAATCATGGATAGCGTCAAAGTGTGAACGCTGTCTTACGCATGAAGGAAAAAATTCATAATTCCAGTGAAAAAGCATACAATATCACTAGCTTTTTGAAATAAAAATAGTAATATTTACTGGATTTTGAAGGCGAACCTCTAAAAATCATAAAAAGATATAGATATTACGCATAAAAGATTCAGATGAATTATATAGAAAAAGTCGAAATTCTATTTCAAATCCCAAAAAGGCGGTCAGGAGATTGACAAAACAATATCATTTTTTTTGATGAAAAATGATGGGTTGTATGTATTGCACTTAAAAGTCTATAAAAAATAGCTTTTAAAATGCAAAATGCACAATAAAAATGCCAATGAAAATAAAAAAAAGAGACAAACTGGTAATTTTGTACACAAATGTGCAAAATAATTATAGCCTAGTATATAATATTGACAAACCATGAATTATCTGTTATCCTTAGTACGACAAAGGTTGTTGCCCCCTCTTTGGAGTTGGGGAATTTTTATTAAAAGAGTTTTTATCAGGGATGTTTTTTATATCACATTTCCCAATAAGAATGAGTTCGAGGGCAGTCAACAAAATCCTGCCAGGATACGGAATTGTATAAATATAATGGCAGGTGCAAAAAGGTTACCCCCCAAAAAGGTACCTTTATATGCGAAGGAGGAAGAATATGAAGAAGAATATTTCTAAAGTTCTCGCGTTGTCCATGGCAGCAGCAATGGCTCTGAGTGCTTGCGGCGGCAAAGGCGAGAACAGCACAGAAAACAATGGCGAAAACGGCGAAAACAGCGCACAGGTAAGCCAGGGCATTAAAGACCTGGTTATCTCTAAGCTGGCAACCAGAGAGCTGGAAACCTTCAACATCCTGCACAGCCAGAGAGCTGAAGATGGTGAAAACCTTGCAAACCTGGTAGACGGTCTGCTGGAATCCAACCCTGCCGGTGAGCTGGTTCCATGTATCGCTGAAAGCTGGGACAGTGAAGACGGCGGTCAGACCTGGACATTCCACATCCGTGACGGTGTAAAATGGGTTGACATGAACGGCGGCGAAAAAGCAGATACTACCGCATACGACTTTGCAACCGGTCTCGAATGGGTACTGAACTTCTACAAAAATGAATCCGCTAACACCTCCATGCCTCTGGAAATGATCGAAGGCGCATCCGAGTACTATGAGTGGACCAAAACTTTGTCTGAAGAAGAAGCTTACGCTCTGACAGCAGGTGAAGGCTCCAAATTCCTGGAGATGGTCGGTGTCGAAGTTCCGGACGAGAAAACAGTAGTTTATAAATGTAAATCCCCAATGCCATACTTCCCATCTGTAGCAACCTACAGCTGTCTGTATCCAATGGCACAGGGCATGGTAGACGAACTGGGCGGCGCAGCAAACGTTAAATCCATGAACAACGAAAATATGTGGTACAACGGCTGCTACACCATGACCTCCTACATTCAGGGCAACGAAAAAGTCTTCACAAAGAACCCAATGTACTGGGATAAAGACTGCACCCTGTTTGACACTGTTACCTTCAAGATGGTAGAGTCCGGCGATATCAGCTGGCAGTACTGGGAGAACGAAGAAATCGACTACGTACAGCTGGGCGAAGCTCGTCTGAACGAAATCAACAAAGAAGACAACAAATGGCATGACTACCTTGTTCCTGACGTAGAGTCCAAGTACTCCTATCAGTGGCACTGGAACTTTAACAAGAACAAAGAAGACGGCACACCGGATGAAAACTGGAACAAAGCAATTGCAAACTCTGCATTCAGAAAAGCATTCTACTATGGCTTTGATCAGGTTGACTACTGGAAGAGAACAAATGCTCTGACCCCAATGGTTTGTGAAAACAACTTCTACACCATGAAAGGTCTGTGCTTCACTTCCGACGGTACCGACTATGTAGACCTTGTTCGTAAAGAAATGGGTCTGCCAGAAGAAAACGGCGAGACACCGGTAAGACTGGACAAAGCAAAAGCTGAGGAATACAAGAAACAGGCTATCGAAGAGCTGACTGCAATCGGCGTTACTTTCCCTGTTGAAATCGACCACTACATTTCCGGTGCAAACCAGACAGCTCTGGACAGCGCAAATGTATTGGCTCAGACCATCAAAAACAGCTTTGGCGATGACTTCGTTAAACTGAACATCAAGACCTATGTTTCTTCTCTGAGACAGGAAGTTATCAATCCAAGACTCCAGTCCTGGACAAACAACGGTTGGGGCGCTGACTACGCTGACCCACAGAACTACCTTGGTCAGGAAACCTACGGCAACGACAACGCTTGGTATTCTGCAACCTACTCCAACATCAACGGCATCACTGCTCCAGCTGATTATCAGCAGGAACTGGTTGACATCTACAAAGAGTACACCAGAATGGTAGACGAAGCGAACGCAATCGTTGACGATATGGACGCTCGTTATGCAGCATACGCAAAAGCAGAAGCTTACATGCTGGAAAACGTACTGGTTCTGCCTGCAAACTATCAGATTGGCTGGTGTCTGTCCAAGATCGATAACGATACCAGAATGTTCGCTAAATTCGGCGGCGTTAACGACAAGATCAAAAACTGGGCAACTAAAGACACTCCTTATACCACTGAAGAAAAAGTAGGAACCATCGGTTAAGTTTGTAAAAGCACATATGCAGCGGACTGTCTTTTCCTGCGAAAAGACAGTCCTTCATAGAAGGGAAAAAACTATATGTTCAAGTATTCTGTAAAGCGACTGGCGCAGTCACTGGTTACGGTTCTGATCATTGTCACAATCGTATTCTTGCTGCTCAGATTGCTCCCGACTGATTATTATTTCACAGAAGAACAGCTGATGAAATTCACCGAAGAGCAGAAACAGGAACAGCTGCTGGCAGCCGGACTTCTTGATCCTCTTCCGAAACAGCTGTTTACATTCTACGGCAAACTGGTTCGCTTGGACTTTGGAGAATCCAGACGTATCCAAAACGGTGTATCGGTTATAAAACTGATTGGAGACAAGTTTACGATTTCGATGAAGCTTGGTCTTATCTCCGTAGCAATCTCTATGGTTATAGGTGTTCTCGTAGGTATTATCCAGGCTCGACACAAGGACAGAATTGCGGATCATATCGGAACGGCTTACACGATCTTTGTTAACGCGGTTCCGCCGCTGGTATCCTACTCGCTGGTATTGATCTTCGGATCGCGCGTATTAGGACTGCCATCCATGTATTCGACCAGAAATCCGGGTCCATCCAGCATTCTGCCACTGGTATGTTTGTCTATGGGTTCCATCGCATGGTGGGCTCTGTGGACCAGACGTTATATGATTGACGAAATTAACAAAGATTATATCAAACTGGCTCGCGTAAAAGGTATGTCCACCAAGAGCATCATGATGAAACACGTTCTCAGAAACGCGTTCGTTCCTCTTGCTCAGTATCTGCCGGCTTCCTTGCTGTCTACCATCAGCGGTTCCCTGCTTGTTGAGAGATTCTTCTCTGTTCCAGGTAT